>DATHUN010000605.1:0-5643 GCA_035462205.1 Anaerolineales bacterium | reverse complement strand
AGACAACTGGTGATCACCGGAATATTGATTTTTCTTGCCTATTTCATCCGCACAACAGGAGTGTTGTTGCTGGCTAGTTTTATCGCCGTTGAATTTCTCAAGATAGTCAATAAACATGGGGATGGCGAGACTCGGTCCCAGAATATACGACCTGTACTGATCGTTTGCGTCACATTTGGATTGTTATTTCTTGTCAGCCTGCTTTTGTTCCCGGAGGGTGAGACGTCACACTTGTTACGCTTCCAAGAATTTAATATTGAGCGAGCCATCCGATTTACCGGTTCTTACCTGGCGGTATTTGGCACCTTTTTTGGGGAAAGTGTAGCTTGGCAAATCCTTTATTATGTCCTGTTCATCTTCTTCTTGCTCGGAGCCTGGATTCGTCGAAGCCAGGACATCCTCTTCATCGTTTTTTTCGCACTGTGGATGACCGTACTCATCATTTGGCCCGCCTGGCAGGGACCTCGATTTATCTTGCCGCTCGTGCCCATTTTCATTTATTTTGTCTTCCAGGGAATGAAATCCGGTCTCGCCAAGCTACCGGACCCGTTTCGTGCAGCAGGACTATGGGTGTTCTACGGATTCTGGTCATTAATTATCCTGATCTTCTTGTTTACTTCAGGCAGAAATGCCTACGTCAACATGAAACATGACCGCAGCATCAATGGTCCGTTTGATCCCTACAGTCAGCAAGTTTACAAATATATCCGCGCAGAAACACCTGCGAACAGTGTGATCGTTTTTTTCAAACCGCGCCTCATGAGAATGATGACCGGCCATGACTCAATCATGAGCACAGAGTGTGATCGCATCTTGAAGGGCGAATATCTGGTGTTGAGTAAAAAGGTTGGTGAAAATCAACAGATCCCGCCTACGGAAATCGCTACATGCCACCTACCTTTGGAACAGGTCTTCACAAACAATCGATTTGTTATTTATCAAATTGGAAAGTAGGCTTGAATCCTCCACCTAAAGCCTGTACACTATAGCCATGCCTATCACAACCGGACAACTTCGTGATCTAGAAGGTCAGCACCAGCAGTTGAGACGTCTGGTCGAATTGAGCGTGACGCTGAATTCCACGCTCGATCTGGATGACCTGCTCCAATTGATCACCGCCACGGCGACCGAGCTATTGGACTGCGAAGCTGCATCCATCCTCCTTTATGAGGAGGACAAGCCACGGCTCTATTTTGCTGCGGCGACCGGATCAGATCCGGCGCAATTGGCAGAAATCCCCGTTCCTGTGGATAATAGCCTGG
Organism: Anaerolineales bacterium; assembly: GCA_035462205.1. Lineage (GTDB taxonomy): Bacteria > Chloroflexota > Anaerolineae > Anaerolineales > Villigracilaceae > Defluviilinea. Next base: position 4,381 of record DATHUN010000605.1, on the reverse strand, counting down.
CTGGCACAATTTTCCGCACCAACCAGCACCTAATTTTGAACAATGCCGAACAGGATCCACGTCATTATTTGCTTGTCTCAGATCACATCAAATTCAAGGTTAAGACGTTACTCGGTGTGCCCATGCCGATCAAAGATCGGACCGTTGGCGTGTTGGAGGCAGTAAATAAGCGTAATGGCATCTTTGACGAACATGACGCGACGCTGCTCTCCGTTGCTGCCGCGCATGCCGCGATCGCCATTGAAAACGCCCGGTTATTGCAAACGACAAAGAAGGCACTTCAGCAGGTAAAAGAGGCAAATCAACTCAAAAGCAACTTCCTTTCGCTCGCTTCTCACGAACTGCGAACACCACTTGGCATTATTATTGGCTATTCCACCTTCCTGAAAGAAGACGCCAAAGGGACGCTTTCTGACCATGCGAGCCAGGTATTGAACGCGGCGCGCCACATGCGCTCCATTTTAGACGAGATGAACAACCTGGCGATGCTGCATTCGGACGGAATGATTCTCAAGCCTCAGAGAGTTCCCTTGCAAGATGTGCTAACCTATGCCTGTGATGGGATCAAGGAAATTGCATCCGCGCGGGACCAGAAGCTGATCTTCGCTTTTCCCGGGCAACCCTTTTATGTGAATGTCGATATTGACAAGACCGCCCTGGCGTTCGTCAATCTTATGGATAATGCCTTACGCTTCTCACCCCAAGGAAGCGATGTTGTGATCGGTACGATCAATGATGGCAATCAGGTATTGGCATGGGTGCAGGATCAAGGTATGGGAATCCCGGTGGACAAGCTGCAAAAGATCTTCGAGGAATTCTACCAAATCGAGTCGCCGAACACCCGTCACTATGGCGGGTTGGGGATTGGTCTTAGCATCGCAAAAGGATTGATCGAAGCCCAATCAGGAAAGATCTGGGCAGAGTCGGAAGGGGCGGGGGCAGGGACAACATTCAAGGTACTGTTGCCTGCAGCATGATTAAATGCATAGGGACGGGCAGCTGCCCGTCCCTATGCATTTAACAATATATTTTTATCCCAAGTGCATCGGCATGATCACATGCAGGAACTGGTCATCGCCAACTGGCTTGACCACACCCGGCGCATTCGGTGCAGAGGTCTCCAGGGCAACATTCGGGGTGTGAATCACTTCCAGGGCCTCTCGTAAAAACTTCACATTGAAGGCGATCAGTAATCCACCACCATCCACTGTCGCTTCGACAATGGTCTCGTTCTTGCCCGTCTCTTCCGAGGTAGCAGAGATTTCCACTTCGCTGGGCTGCATTTCGCCCTGCGCCGACTTGATATTGAAGCGTGCTACATTCGAACCCTCGCGGGCGAAGATCTCGGCTTGCTTGCAGGCTTTCAACAACGAAGCAGTGGAAACCAAGGTGCGCGACTTGTATGAGCGCGGAATGATCTGCTGGTAGTCGGGGAAGGTGCCATCGATCAGCTGCGAGACCACTTCCACATCTTTCACACGAAAGACGACCTGTCCGCGTCCTTTGGGCAGCACCATATAAATCGGTTCTTCGGCATCGGTGGCGACGCGCGCCAGCTCTTTTAGCGCTTGGGCAGGGACAATCGCCGAAACGGGCGCCGGCGAAGGCGTGGAAAGAACCGCCTTCCGAACGGAAAGCCGGAATCCATCGGCAGCTGCCATCGTCAGCTTGTCCTTATCCACCTGGACCAGAACACCCATCAACACAGGGCGAGCCTCATCCGACGACGCCGCGAACGCCACCTGATGAATCATCTCGCGAAAATCGCCGACGTTGATCTGTACCGCATTATTGAAATCCGCTACAGCTGGTGGCGGGAACTCCTGGGCGTCGATGCACTTGATATCGTTGGTCGATGTTCCGCCACGCACATTCAGCGTTTGTGTTGTTGGGTCAAGCTTAAGCAACACCTGGTCACTTGGCAATGTGCCTACCAGGTCAGAGAACGTGCGGGCAGGGACAGTTGTGGAACCTTCTTCATCGATGCGCGCTGGAATCCAACAGGTGATGCCCATTTCAAGGTTGGTCGCCGAGAGGCGCAATCGCCCTTCATCCGTGGCGATCAACACATTTGCCAGCACAGGCAGCGTGCTGCGCGGCGACACAGCCTTGGCAACCATGCTAAGACCACGAGCAAGATTTTCTTGAAGGACAGTCACTTTCATAGCGCATCTCCTCGATCACAATTGTTTCTCCATTTTACATCATTTACATTAACCAACCACAAGAGATATACCCAGTGCTAACAACATGAACAGCAATTGCAATGCAAACAAGGCCGCAAAGACATAGATGGCGATCGTCCAAGGGGAGCGACTCGTTTTTTGTTTTTGGATTTCCTGACCCTCTGCCAATCTCTGGACGGAGAGCGCTGCCTGCGCCGCGTCCTCCGTCCAGACGATGTCTTTCGCGTCGTTCCGGACCACGATCCTGCTACCGTGGAAGGAGCGGATCCACTCGGGCGCGTTCACCGCTAGATCCCCGTTCAGAAGGATCGCGTTGAAACTTCCTTCCGGCTGTGCTTCAGGAGTCGCAAAGGTGACGTGGACCCTGGAACCAAGCTTCACCAACGAGGCTTTAATAGTATCGACGAAGCCATTTCCTGAATCGACCACCAGCAATGAATATTCATTTTGTTTTTCTGCCAACGAATCAGCCGTCGACGTGCCGTCCCTGCGCAGGACATTGAGATGATAGGCCAACACCACGCCGAACAAGAACAGTAACTGGATCAGGTTGAGAATGGTGTTCAGGAAATCAGATACACCCACACCCAAAATAACACGAATGAATTGGTAGACCAATCCCACCGCGGTTGCCATTCCCCCGATCACGGACCCGAACAACACAAGGTATAAATACGCTTTACGCAAAACAGACCGTCGGGCGTGATCGCCTATCTCGCCTTGCACCACTGCCTCTATTTGCATGGGACGCCACATCACCAACCAGAGAGGCAGACCAACAATCAACGACGAGATGGACGCTGCGAGATTGTTACGCATCGAGTCTGTAATCGAAATGCCAAATTCAGTCAGGATATCGATTACAAATCCGATCAGGGCGGCTACGCCGATAAACGCAACGACCAATCCAAGGAAGGACAAAATGTAATTGTAGAGTCGCTTCATCCCCGCTTGCCGGACGAGATCACCGACCGCGGCAATATGGCGGTTGAGCCAATATCCGTAATACGCCCAAACCATACCGAGCGGCACGCCAATCGAGATCGGTCCACCGCTTTTGCCGATGAACTCGCTAAAGGACATATCCTGCCCAAGCACAGCATTGAGGATGGTGTTGATCACGATCCAGGCAGTGGTAATAACGGTGATGACTCCACCTAGCGAAAGGATGTAAAGAATGCCCAGACGCAGAGGCGAGGCCATTTCGGCGGGATCCGCCAATGAGTCCTGAATGACGCGCCACGAATAGACCCAGATTGGCGTTCCAACCACGAGCAGCGCAATCCCATTGACCGCCACTTCGCGTCCCATCTGTCCCAGTACATCGCCGGGAACGTAAAACAGAAAACGCAAAATCTGCTGGGCGCCAAAGATGGTCATCAACAAACCATACAGCATCCATAGGTAGCGATATAGGCGGCGGACATCGGCATAGTTTTCCTTATCCGTGATCGTTGCCCAGTCATTGCGCAGGATATTCCAAAAATACGCGGCAACAATTCCGTTCATGAAGATTGCAATGAGATTGTCGGCAATGGTCTGCTCGCGGAAGGGACTAAACGAGCGCCCTACGCCCAAGCCTGTGACCTGGACCAGCGAGCGGTCAATCAAAGACAAAAGGTTTTGCGCAACGGGAATCAAAGTAGCCAGCAGGATCACATACAAAAATACCGCCCGCAGGCTGGCTGTCTTTTCTTCGTCATCTCGAGCCGCGGCGCGCTGCGCCCACAACCAATGGATGAGGAAAATCGGCACGCCAACCAGGATTAAAGCCAGTGCCTGCGCCAACGCGTCCGCCCCGCCCGAAACCGTCCGATCCACGATCGAACGCAGGAGTCCGATTAAGCCCCATACGATGACTTCAATACTGATGAATGCGACAAGATAAAAATATAAGCGACGAATGGATTTCATGATGTATTCCTTAGGCGTGTCACTTAGGCGGTTCCTGATACCAGCTGTAATCCCACAAATAATACGTGGGCATGGACGAGATCTTCCACGCGCCGCCTTGTTTGACAAGGATGGCACGCTGTACATCACGATAGCCTGTCGAGAACGGATCGCTGGGGTTGTAGATGACGGCCACGTCCACATAGGCATCGTCACCCGTGATCTCCGATTTGCCAACGTCCACGCCAGAACTATCCGGGTTCAACGTGCCTGTTACGAACGGCCTTCGGAATTCATCAAAC
>DATHUN010000604.1:0-4186 GCA_035462205.1 Anaerolineales bacterium | reverse complement strand
TCTCTTGGTATTCGGTATTCGGATCCGAATCGGCGACGATGCCTGCACCGGCCTGCACCGTGAATGTGCTGCCGCGTCCCACCATCGTGCGGATGGCGAGGCAGGTATCCATATTGCCATCGAAGCCGAAGTAGCCGACCGTGCCCGCGTAGGCGCCGCGCGCGTCGGGTTCGAGTTCGGCGATGATCTCCAGCGCGCGGACTTTCGGCGCGCCACTGACGGTTCCGGCAGGGAATGCGGCGCGCACCAGGTCGAAAGCGGTCAGCTCGGGTCGCAGCTTGCCTTCGACGTGCGAGACGATGTGCATCACATGTGAGTATTTTTCGATGGTGAAGAAGTCCGAGACTTTGATTGTCCCATATTCACAGACGCGGCCCAGGTCGTTGCGACCCAGATCCACGAGCATGACGTGCTCGGCGCGTTCCTTTGGGTCGGCGAGCAACTGTTGAGCGAGCGCGGCATCAGCGGCGGCATCGGCTCCTCGAGGGCGCGTCCCGGCAATCGGTCGGAGAGAGGCGGTTCGTCCCTCCAAACGGACAAACATCTCAGGCGACGATCCGACAATGAACAACGGTTCATCATCCACGCCTCCGAAGTCAAAGAAGAACATGTATGGCGACGGATTGAGGCGACGCACGGCGCGATAGACGTCAAACGGCTCGACACTGGTTTCGCGCGTGAAACGCTGCGAGAGCACCACCTGAAAAATGTCGCCGGCCGCAATATGCTCCTTGGCATCGCGCACCAAATCTTCAAATCGCCCCTGCGTCATATTCGAGCGCGTCTTGGAAGATTGCACCTCACGATGCTGGGCGGGTGGAAGCGACTGCTGGATACACGACTCGATCTCATCCAGCTTGCGATTAGCAGAATCAACATCCCCGTCCAGCACATTCGCAATCAGGGACAGACTACGCCGGGCATGGTCAAAAGCGACAACGGTATCGGCAAGCAGATAGATTCCATCAGGAATCGCGGCCTGCTTCATCTGGGATTTGAGGCTGGGCTCAAAATGCCGAACGGACTCGTATCCTAGATAGCCGACCAACCCACCGATGAAACGCGGCACGCCTGCTTGCGGCGTGAACTTGTAGCGGTTCATCTCCTCTTGAAGAAAATAAGTTGGGTCCACCTGCTCGTCAAATGTCACCAGGCGCGACGACTCCGACTCAACAATTTCAATTTCATTTCCACGAATGATGTACTGCGCCTTAGGCTTGATGCCGATAAACGAATAGCGCGCGATCCGCTCCCCGCCTTCGACAGATTCCAGCAAAAAGGATGGTCCCTGCCCGCGCAGTTTCATGTATACACTGATGGGTGTCTCGAGATCCGCGGAGATTTCCCGGATAATAGTTTGAGTTGAGGTGGCTTCAAGTAGCATAATACTCCTTTGGTTACATGTCATTCTGAGGAGCGAAGCGACGACACCTGCCCCGACGGGCTCCCGGCCCGAATGGGGTGCGGGGAGAATCTCCTTCATGATAGCTGAGACTCTTCGCTCCGCTCAGAGTGACATAACATTAAATTAAAATCCCCTCCTGTCCATTGGGACGAGAGGGGAGTCTCGTGGTGCCACCCAAGTTAACGCTTGTTGTCAAACCCCGCTCGCGGGGCTTAACAAAAATTTCCCTGTGTGATGCAACAGGGAAAGGAAGCCAGCGTCACTTTTTTCAGGTACGCCGCATTATGGCGGTTATACCCTTGCTCTATAACGGGAGCGCCCGAATTGGGTTACTTGCGTTTACGTGTTCGCCCTTTCAACTCGGAGGTCCATTCCGTTTCTGCGCTTTTGCCTGACTTTCACCATCAGGGTCTAAAGACCATGCCTATCAGGCTCTCTGGAAATCGCTTTGAAGCGTACTCGTCCTCGTCAACGTTTTTACCGTGATAGCGGTATTATGTTGGGCGGGATTGTATGCCAGAGGCAGGGATGTGTCAAGAGTCTATCTTTTGCTCAGGCAGGTGAATTTGGCTATTGAAAGTCATTCTCCTACCAGATGGAAAATCACAACTCCTGACGCTAGGTCAGGAGTTGTTTGATACTATCTTGCCTATACCAAGTGTTATGAAAGCCGTTCTTAATGGTCTCAACTGCTAGCTGTCTTTACCTTTCTTGGCATCTTTATCTTCCGCGTCATCCGGGCAGCAGCGGTATTCCTGCGACTTATCCAAGAGCTGGATCTGTTTTCTGAGTAGATCGTTTTCAAGTTGCTTACGCTCGAGGTCAAGTTCAATGGACCGCTTGAGATCTGGCTCGCACGCCTCGCACTCGTCGAGGCAGGTTTGCACCATCACGCCCGGGGTCGGCAATGTGATCATCCGTTCCCAGTTGTATAACTTCCGTGCAGTATCTGAGACTTCGCCAGTTTGGAGATCGAGGAGACCGGCTGCAGCAAGCTGCTGATCCACCGCAGCCAGTGCGGCATCTGTCACCTGTTCTGTCACGCCGACTTGAACCACGGCGGGTGCTATGGCAACTCCTGTAGCAAAGTTTGTACGAGCAGTTGCAAGAGCGATCTCCTGTGCAGCGATTGTTGATGCCAGCACACTTGCACGCGCCCGATTTTCGACCTCGAGCCGATCTTTTGCAGACGCCAGCACACCCACAGGCGTCGCCGACACACCACCTGAAGGCGGCGGAGCATTTAAATCGATACCTGTCGGCGCTGCCACATCCAGAACATGACGTTCGATGCTTTCCAACGTCCAACGGACGGTCTGTGACTTGTTGATGCGGAAGAAATAGAAGGTCAGTGCGTGACAGTGGTTGGGGTTAGTGAACACACGCGAAGCGGATTCAAAATGATCCTGTGATTCCGTCTCGGTATGCGTTCGGCTCTCAACCTCACCAATGGAAACAGAATTGGCCGCATGCGTACCTACCTCTACGTGCCGGCTGGATGACTCGGCATGCTGAGACAGGCTATGAACGAACTGGCTGGCGGAATGGGAACTGAAGGAGCTCCCTTGCACGGATCCACCGAAGCTGACCAGCCCAAATAGGCTGAAACCGCCACCGGCTCCACCGCCAAAGGAAGATTCACTGTAATCGTGAGAAGAGGCGCTGCGATCCACAATGCTCAAGTTGCTCATTGCTTGCGCCATGCCAGCCATGTAGTATGACTCAGTTGACATGGACTGGTTGCGATACGCGACTCCGCTTTCCGTATCCAGCGTAAAACGACTGCGGCGATCGCTGGTAAAGAGGCGTACTTGCTCGCCAGGCAACAAGGTCGTGGTGTAAGCCAGGTCTCCTTGAGTCAAAGGACCGGGACAACGTTCCAGACGGAAGCGTAAGACAACTTCCACCTGGACAGCCTGCGCGCCGAGATCGTCGGAGAGCCGAGGGCGGAAAGGCAAGCGATAGCGGAAGTCTATTACATCGCAATGCTGACCTTCCTCCAACACCGGGCAACAGTCTTTATGGACATCTTTGATTTCGGACATGATAGCTCCTTTGCTGATTATTTTTAAATATCTCGCCTATCCATATGCTGCGAATTACGTGCCCCTGTATCGTAAGGAAAACGCTGCAGCAAAAGGCATGGATTCAGGATGACTGACCGTAGCTTGCAATCTATGATGAATCCTATTGTTTATATAAACGTCGAATCATCAACTTTTCTGGCATGGATACTAAGATATATACAGACTTTCAAATAAAAACAGGCATGTCCATGGGATATGCCTGTTTTGGTTTTATATTCAGAATTAGCTTTTATACCGAGGATCTAGTATTCACCGTACTCGCGCAAATGATCTTCCCCTTGAAGTTTTTTAATGGCCAATGTGGCAATAAATGTGATGACGGCGGCCTTTCATGATTGGGTCATCCCCCATCGCGGTAGTCTTCATCATTGATATTACTTCCGTAGGGATAGACCGGCCGTTCCTGTTTTCCGCTGCCCTGGAAGATACCGGAAAACAGTGGATGAACGCATAGTTCATCATCCTGGCTGATAGACAGTTGATGTGAAATCGTATATTCGAAGTTACCTTTGATATACAAATCCTTGTCACTCCCTGGAATGACCTTACCTACTGCCCCAATTTCCAATAACATGCGCTGAAAATCGAAGAGGTTATCACTCCCGAAGACGGCCTTACCATGCCGCGTGAAAACTCGATGCAGGTCTGCGGTTGTAAATTTATGTCCCAGTTCCGGGAGACACTTTCGACAGGT
>DATHUN010000603.1:0-4390 GCA_035462205.1 Anaerolineales bacterium | reverse complement strand
ATTATGGTCCGATTTAAGAGCACACGGCTAGCCTTTTGGACTAGCCGTGTGCTCTGCTTGTCGGGGTGGAGAGATTTGAACTCTCGACCTCACGGACCCGAACCGTGCGCTCTACCGGTCTGAGCCACACCCCGAGTGAGTCCCCTGAAGTGGATAGCGTCGCAGATTATACCTGATTTTTATTTTCATGCATTACGGGTTTAGCAGAATTTCCTGGCTGTATACATAGAACAAGCCACGCATGCGATCATCGTCCTGGCGAATACTCAGTCGCGCCAGTGTTGGTTCAGAAACTTTATAAGGGATCGTCGTTTCGAAGAGTTGCGGCGTCAGCTGGGCAATCGTCAAAATTCGCAAGCCGAGCGATTTATTATCGGGACTAATCAGCTCGAGCATAACGGGATTTAAGTTAAAGGGCCAGATGTCCACGCGCACATTCAGCACGCCGCCGGAAGCTTCGTCCTTTAGAGTAGGGCGGAACACACCGACAGGCTCCGACGGGTTCCCCGGCGGTGTAATCTCATTATCTCCGGAAGATAACAACAACACGCGTACGGAATTCAGCGCCTGAATGCGCCCGGCTTTGTCAGTTGTTGTAATTGTGATGCGCGCCACTTCAGCTGCCACGCGGATCTCAAAAGGAATCTTGATTTGCTGAAAGACCCCATCGCTGGAAAGAGGCACTTTCTTGAGCGTACGGGATAACAGCGTGCCATCTTCCGCGAACAAATCGATCTGCGCTTTTTGCGACTCGCCGGAGACAATATTCATCTTGAGGAGAATTGGCGACAGGACCTTTGACATTGGTCCCGGCGATAAGATTTGAATCGCAGCCGGATCGTGACCGGGAATCGTGGTAGGCGTGAAGGTTGGCTTCGGCTTGGGTGTGAAAGTTGGTTCAGGAGTGTCAGTCGGTGAGCCAGTGGGCAGGATGGTGTTCGCGGCCTGAGTCGCTGCAGCATTGGCTGCTTCGACGGTCAGGGCGATCACGGTCGGCAGATACTCCGGTGGATAGGGCGTCGGGATGGGACTGGCAGTCGCAGGCAGGCAACCCGCCAATAATCCAAGCAGAGAGGCGACAAGAAAGAGGCGAAGCTTCATTGCGTTAAACAGAAAGTGCGCTGCACAAACTCTTTGCTCGAGACGGAATGAGCGAGTGAGCCTGCAACGCACTTGAATTCAAATGTTAGAGCCCGTACACTTCGTTGTACTTTTTGGTCAAATAGCGAACATATGGTTCCGGCGTGATCTTAGAGCCGGTCACTTTCTGCATGAGAGTCTGCGGCTCGTATTTGTGGCCATGGTGATGAATATTCTTACGTAGCCAGCCGAGCAACTCCGTAAAGTTGCCCCTGCAGATTTGGTCATCCAGGCTGCGGATGTCCTTACGAATCTTTTCCCACAACTGGGCAGATACCAAATTGCCCAGCGCGTATGTGGAGAAGTACCCGATCGCTCCGCCCGACCAGTGGATATCCTGCAGGACGCCGCGCGCATCGTTCGGCGGCATGATGCCCAAATACTCTTCCATCTTGGCGTTCCAAATTCCGGGCAGATCTTTCACGGCGATCGTGCCTTCTACCATACCAATTTCCAGTTCGAGACGTAACATGATGTGCATGTTATAGGTGGCTTCATCGGCATTGACGCGGATGAAGGACGGCTCTACTTTATTAATCGCCTTGTAAAAGGTTTTCAAATTTACGCCGTCCAACTGGGTAGGAAATGTTTTCTTAAGGGAAGGATAGAAATATTCCCAGAACGGAAGAGAGCGACCGACCAGGTTTTCCCACATGCGCGATTGCGACTCATGGACTGCCAGTGAGGTGCCACCCGAAAGCGGTGTACGCTCATAGGCCGGGTTGATGCCCTGCTCGTACATCGCATGCCCCGCTTCATGCATGGTGCTGAACAACGTCGCCAGCGGATTATCGGCTTCATAGCGAGTTGTAATACGAACATCGTTGACGCTAAACGTGGTCTCGAAGGGATGCGGCGCTTTGTCCTGTCGGCCGCGGCTCCAGTCATAACCAAATTTCGTGACGACATCCACACCGAAATCCATCAACTTCTTTTCATTATATTTCTTGAACAGGAAGTCGCTTTTGACTTGTTTGCTCCCGGCAATGGCTTTGAGCAGCTTGACCTGCTTGGGGCGCAAGCTATTAAAGATCGCCTGGACGTCTTCGGTCTTCATGCCCGGCTCATAGTCATCGAGGAGCGTGTCGTAGGGATGGCCTCCGGCTGGGAAAAAGGAAATATATTTCTGAATCAGCTCCACCACCTTTTCCAGGTGCGGCCGGAAGATGGAGAAATCAGATTTTTGGCGCGCTTCCACCCAGGCCTCGAAGGCTTTCGAGGAAACGATCTCTTGTTCCTGGATGAATTCCGGTGGCACGCGTTTTGCTTTGTCATAATTGCGCCCGGTCACACGGATCAATGCGGCATCGTCTGAGTCGCTATCCGCGCCGTCGAACTCCTGCCTGAGGTCCTCCAGCAACTGACCAATTTCATCGGAGATAAACTTTTCCTGAGCAATCTTGCTTAAGGTTGCCATTTGCTGGCCACGCGCTTCATTGCCTTGCACGGGCATGTTGACCTGCTGATCCCAGCTCAACACACTGACCGTACGCCGAATGTCTGAAACTTCGCCCAGTTTTTCTTTTAGTTGCTGCAGTTTTTCACTCATGAAATCTCCTAGTGTCCACTCAGAAGCATAGAAGATGGACTGTCCGTTTTTGTACAGTCCATCCAGATGATCAATTCAACAAAATCACAGCTTTATTTTAACTCAAAAGGCGGAAGATACCCGCCTCTTGAGGAGGATTCGTGAGTTATTCATACCGCAAAGCTTCCACTGGCTCGAGGCCGGCGGCCCGGTTGGCAGGGTATATTCCAAAGAAAAGTCCCACCGCCGCAGAAAAAACTGTCGCCAGGGTAATGGCATTCCACCCCACGATCGGCGTAAATGCTGTCCCATTGGCAACGGCAATTCGTCCCACAACAAAGGATATCAGCCATCCCAGCAGGATTCCGATCAAGCCGCCGATCAGGCTCAGTAAAGACGACTCCGTCAGGAACTGAATGAGGATATCGCGTCGGCGGGCACCGAGTGCTTTACGCAGACCAATCTCACGTGTCCGTTCGGTGACCGAGACCAGCATGATGTTCATAATGCCGATGCCGCCGACGAGTAAGGAAATCCCGGCGATGCCACCTAGAAAGATTGTCAGAATGCCGGTGATCGATTGGAAGGTTGTCAGCAGGTCCTGTTGGGTGAAGACGGTGAAGTCATCCGCCCCGATCGGCGTGCGATGACGGGCGCGCAAAATCTGGGCGACCTCTTCCGAGGCTTCCGGGACCACATCGCCACTAGTGGCTTGCACAAAAATAATATCAACCCGGTCACTGGTATTGCGACGGATCAAACGCGTCTGCGCCGTCGTAAAGGGAACGATCGCCTGGTTATCTTCACTACCGAACGCACCGCCGCCCTTCGACTGCAGCACACCGATCACACGGAAAGGCTGCCCCTCGATGCGCACCGTTTCGCCGGTGACGCCATCCGAATGACCGAAGAGGTCCATCGCGGTTTCCGGTCCGAGGATGACCACCGAGGCACGTCCGAGCATGTGCTCTTCGTTAATGGGCTCGCCTTCCGCGAGCTGCAGATTTCGTACCTGGAAATATTCAGGTGTAATACCGAACAATTGCGGAGAAGTCTGTTCGCCGCCAAACGAGACGACACCATCGCCTTGCAGGGCGGGAGCGACAGCGGCAACGGAAGGCGCGGCAAATTGATCGCGGAGGGCATCCGCATCTCCAAGCGTTAAGGGTTTGGGGTTGCGGATGTTATCCGCGCGGTCACCGCGGAAGACGAAGAGCAGATTGGTGCCAATCCCGCTGATGGAACCGGTGATTGATGCCTGCGCGCCCTGACCGACGGCCAGCATCGCGATCACGGCGGCGACACCGATCACAATTCCGAGCACAGTCAACCCGGACCGCAGCTTGTTTCCACTTAAACTTTCGAGAGCTTCCAGAAACGCTTGCGCGATGGTCATGAGGCACTCTCCAATAATCCGTCCCGCAGGCGAATGATGCGTTGCGTTTGTTCGGCAATGGTCGGATCGTGGGTGACAATGAGGAGCGTCGTTCCACTGTCCTTGTTGAGGTTCATCAAAAGGCTCATGATTTCCCTGCCCACTTTGGAATCCAGGTTTCCTGTAGGTTCGTCGGCCATGATGATGGCAGGCTGATTGACGATCGCCCGCGCAATGGCAACGCGCTGCTGTTGACCACCGGAAAGTTCATAGGGACGATGGGTCATGCGGTCCTCGAGCCCCACCGCTTTCAAGGCTTCGATAGCCCGCTCGCGGCGTCCCTCTTG
>DATHUN010000602.1:0-2710 GCA_035462205.1 Anaerolineales bacterium | reverse complement strand
AGACTGGCAAAAAACCTTTCCCTCGATAATTTTGGGGCTGTTCCGCCGTATAAGACTCGGCATCGTGTCATTATGCCTGTAGGTGGCGTGCACCAAGGGACACTGGCAGCGCTGAAATACGCCCACAGGTTGTCTGAGGATATTACGGCGGTCCACGTCTCTATTGAACCCACTGAAGCAGAAAAAGTTCAAAAAAAGTGGGAAAAATGGGGAGAAGGGGTGCGCATGGTTATTCTGAATTCCCCGTATCGCCTCTTGATGGAACCATTGCTCGAATATATTACCGACATTGCAGGGCAGCGTCAACCCGGTGAAACGATAACGATTGTCGTACCCGAATTTATTGCAGAAAACAGAGTCACGGCGGCATTGCACATGCACACCGCAGACATCCTCCGTAACCAATTGAAACGTCAACCGGGTGTTGTCATCATCAATGTGCCGTACCACCTGAACAAGGGAAACCACGCCCATTGAGATCTGACTTCTTCTTTCCTACTTGACGCCAAACAGCAATGTTCTTCCCAAGAAACGAGATGATTCATAGTAATCTCGTTTTTTTTAGGTTGATCTTCGTTCGCGCTTAAACAACCAGTTTTGCAGCAAATGACCAGCTATTAAGAGGACAAGTGGATCGAGTGTGAAACGGAAACGGTTATTCTCTCCTAGGTCAAAGAAATTTGCCGCGAAGGTAAAGTAGAGGATTGTGAATGTCATAAATGCGATGATAGCGACAAATACTACATCGTATTTACTAAGGGAAAGTATCACTTTTAGACCATAGGCTGCCGCAGCGACATAAGCGATCACCAAAAACCAACCTACATAGATTGGACTGTTTTTCCAACGGTTGGCGAAATCTCCCCGATAGTCATTCAACTGACCATAAAAGATTTTGTCCCAAAACGATTCAAGCGTTGGCGTTGTTTTATCCTTCAGAAGCAAGTAGTCACTGCTGGAATGGAAATAAATCATAAACCCTTGTTTCACCGAGGCTAGATACAAACCCGGGCGGAGGCGGATAAAGCGAATGGCATCTTTCAACATCAACGGAGAAAGCTGAAGATAAAATGAGTGGTTGAAATTGGTTCCCGCTGTGGATGTAATTTCTTCATCCAGTACAGGGATTCCGCGCCGTACTGGAGTTGGAATCAAGCCGTCATAATCCTGGATTCGCCGAAATGAGTCTCTGGGAGGATAATGAGTAAGCCCTGCGGCTTCCAATTCCTTACGAACGGACAGGGGCGTCAGGGGGGATAGAAAAGTCACATGCGACAGATTCATCCCAACCCAAGAGGATGCACTGAATGTCCCGAACAAAAAGTAGTTTTTTGCATACCATCCAAACACCAGTAAAACCGGAATCAGACTGACTAGAACCAACTGGCGCCAATCGCGGTAAAAAACAGCAACCAGCAAGATAACCGCAATCATCCAGAACAAATGGAAAATCGCCCAGGTCAGACATAAACCAGCTAGAGAGCTAAAGAAGCTAATTCCCCACCAAAGATTTTCGGTTTCCAAAAATTTACTCAGCGCAAGGGTGGCAAAAACGAGAAGGAAAGCTGTGAGATATGTGTAGAAATACAGGTTCTCATACAATACCGTTGCGGGACTGACCATGAACCAGATGGTCAATATAACACTCACCCACTTTTTTAATCCCAGGTGCAGGCCAAGCCAATAAAGAACAAAGGAAAAGACCAAGCCAAGAGCCAGGAAAAGCAGCTGGTAAATTTTTGATTGAGAGGAAAAAAATTGATATAGCACTCCTGTGAGAACATTGAATAATGGCGGCTGGCCATGCAGATACCAGATACTTTCGAAGAGACGTGTTTTTAATAACTGGGGATCGATGAACTGGTAATAATATTTGGGAGGAGTGTTATCGAAACGCAGTCCCGCCTGGAGATAAACAAACCGCGACAGGAGGAAGGAAAACCCAACCGCAACGGCAGGTGCGACAGAAGCAATTTTGGTTTTGAAAGAATTCAGTTGATGCACTGGCGAAAATCGTAAATTCCATCTTTGATTTCCCAGCGTTTGCCGCAATCCAGGCATTCGAGATATGCTCTGTGATCCTGCAGGCCGTAATAGCCGCAATCGGGACATTTGAAAACCTGCATCGGATTTGCAAACGCGGGACGGGTCTCGACGCCGTGTGGATTCTTGGCGGTCTTGCACGCTCGCATGAAAATGCTGGGCGTCAGCTGCCAGAACGAGCCTGTCCATTGCAAAAGGGAATCCAGAGAGACAAGAAGATTAGTTGGCACCCTTTGTTTCAAGAATCCAATTCGGAAGTGTGACAGCGTCAGCGTTTTTTCAATTGTGAAGCCCAAATCCTGTAGCCACTTGCGAATCGCTTTGGGATGAAAATCAAAGTTCAATTTTACGAACTCGACCGGCTCGAGCGCAAACGGACTCCATTTCTGCCGGCCCAAGAGATAGCGACCGATCGCTTTGAGATTCAACTTATTGGCGAATTCGAGGATGAAAATACCGTCCGACCGCAGGACATTTTTTACCTGGTTCAGCACCCTCGGTGCATCTGCCATGTGGTGCAAGGTGCGGATCATCGTGACTACGTCGAACAATCCATCCACAAAGGGAAGTCGGTAGGCATCTGCGGCAACATAAATATATTTGTTCGATCTGCCCAGCCGCTCCTGGGCTTGCTCGAGCTGCGTGCGCGAATAATCGAGCAGGACGA
>DATHUN010000601.1:0-2015 GCA_035462205.1 Anaerolineales bacterium | reverse complement strand
TCGCGAGCTTCTTCAATTGTGCCGATTGTATCGTGCGCTAATGTTGGTAACACTTCCAGGCTGACAAACCCATCCCGTCCATCCGTCCGATCATACGTTGGGCGCAGGAGATCTGCGACCCGTTGGATATCTTCCACGGTGAGCGACCGGAAAATCTCCTCACTACTCATACTTTTCAGACTCAGATCTCGAATGGATTCATCATAGTCGTCACTTTCTGCGATAGCTTTTTCGAATATCGACGGATTCGAAGTCACACCGCTTATGCCATCCTCCTCAATCCATCGCTGGAGTTGACCGGAAGAGATCGTACCTCGGCTGATAAAATCCATCCAGATGCTTTGTCCAAATGATTGCAAATCCAATAACGGGTTATTTTTCATTTGTTCGCTCCTAGCAGGACCATCGAGGTAGGCTGCCCATCCTTGCTAGACAATCTGCCTTTTAGATCAGCTGCCCTGAATGGCCCTGAAGCGTTGAGCAGAGCGCGTGCTTCAGGCAAGAAGTCCCAGACGTTCCACAACAGAACGCCGCGCACACGACCTTCCCCGAGGTAATAGACCACGCCCTTTTTGAAGGGTTCCTGCCAATCGGCGACAGTTTCCAGCTTGCTGCTCAATTCTCCCACTGCCTCATAACCCAATTCGAACAGGTCTGAGTAGAACATTGGGACGTGGGTGTAGGACTCGTATGCACCTGCCATATTGCGCCCTGCCAGTTTTCCCATCCTGAGCGCGTTGTCTTCGTGCTCCACGCGGACGCGCTTTCCCAAAGCCGAATGGAAGAAGTTTGCAACATCGCCTGCTGCATATATGTCTGGCGAGGATGTCAATAAATACTTGTTAACCACAATTCCATTCTCCACTTTCAGGCCCGCTTGCTGTGCCAGTTCAAGATTTGGCCGGATCCCAATTCCCGCTATAACTCCATCGACTTCGAAAGAGCGACGAGCTCGCGAGCGAACTATTGAGCGATCCCCGGTTTGTTCAAGGCCCGCCACTGTATCACCAGGCACGATCTCCACCCCTTTCTGACGGTAGAAGTCGTTCAGAAAAGAAGATAGATCAGCGGGGTAAACATTTGCACCGATTGATTCTTCGGGAAAAACCATAACGACTTTCTTCCCGATCATCGTCAACGCAGCTGCGATCTCTGAACCGATGAAGCCTCCACCAATCACAAGAAAACGTTCGCCATGCTCCGTCGCGGTGCGCAAGCGGTGATAATCCTGGAAGTCGCGGTAATAAATGATATTGTCATCGCCAAAAGGCAGACGAATTGGTGAGCCGCCGGTAGCCAGAAGTAATTTATCGTAGGTATATTCACCGCCAGCGTTGTCACGCAGATACTTCTTCGCTGGATCGAGATCAGTAACTGTACGCTCCAGGTACAATTCGACCCCCAAATCACGCGTGTGGCGCCAAATCTTTCCAACCGGACGGCCCTTCCACAACCCTTTTGAGAGATTCGGGCGCGCGTAAGGCGGGTCACTCTCCTTGCTGATCATGCCAATCGAAGCAGCCACATCCAATTCGAGAATTCCGCGGGCTGCTGCATCACCCGTCAGTCCGCCGCCTACTATCAAATAACGATAATGCTTCATGAGTTTCTCCTTTACTTAGTGGAAGTTTCCACCTGGCTAATCTGATTCGCGCCCACAAGCTTCCGATCACCCATTTCTGTCTGGATAAGATACGTCTGCTCTCCAAGAATCCGGCGAGTGTCAATCACTTCGGCAGAAATTACTCCGCGTTCCCCCGCAAACATTGAATCGATTATCCACACTCGGTCGCCGACAGCGATTTCTTCCCTGTTAGCGATCATTGCGTTCATCATTTTCGTCACCTCATACAATTTTTATTTTGCAAACATGGCCATATATTGAACGATGACCATGAACTAGCTGAGGATGGTTTCAATTAAGGTTTCAGCTAGGCAGCCCTTCATTAAGAAGGCATCGGCTCCAGCATCCAGTGCGGCAGCCCGTTGATCAGGATACATGGTTAGCACGATAA
>DATHUN010000600.1:0-4787 GCA_035462205.1 Anaerolineales bacterium | reverse complement strand
GTTTGATGCAAGTATTCTTCATCACGCCCTTCCTGATCATCTCACCGTTTGCGGGTGTGATGGTGGATCGTCACAACCGCAAGATGATGATGATGGTAAGTGACCTGCTGGCCGGGCTGGCTACGATTGCGGTTCTGCTTCTGCAATTAGCCGGTGTGCTTCAAGTGTGGCACTTGTATGTTGCCGCAATCTTTCAAGGATTGGGAAATTCTTTTCAATGGCCGGCATATTCCGCCGCGATCAGCACAATGATTCCCAAAGAGCAGTATGGGCGCGCCAACGGCATGATGTCACTCATGGAAATGGGACCGGGTGTCTTCGCGCCGATGGTGGCCGGAGCATTGCTGCCGATCATGGGTCTGACCGGAATCTTATCGATCGATGTTGTGACATTCATCCTGGCGATTTTCGTCTTGGCATTTATTCACGTTCCGCAACCGCGGCGAACCACGGAAGGCGTGCAGGCGGAAGGAAATATTTTGCAGGAAGCCGTATTTGGATTCCGTTATATTTTTTCACGTCCCAGTTTGCTGGGCCTGCAGATGGTCTTCTTTTTCGGAAATCTATGTGCCGGGATTGCCTTCACGGTTCTGGCTCCCATGGTGTTGTTGCGCACAGGCAATGACAGCGTTCGCCTGGGAATCGTTCAATCGGCGGGTGCCATCGGAGGTGTGGTCGGAGGCGTGGCCATGTCCGCCTGGGGAGGATTCAAACGGCGAGTCCATGGTGTACTGGCAGGCTGGATCGTATCGAGCATCTTTTTCGCGTTGGTCGGCTTGACGACATGGATCCCTTTGTGGATTGGTGCCCTGTCGCTCTCGGCTCTTTTTGGGCCATTGATCAATGGTTCGAATCAGGCGATCTGGCAAGCAAAGGTCCCACCGGATATGCAGGGCCGCGTCTTTTCGGCGCGCAGATTGATTGCCTGGCTCACGAATCCTATTTCACCGATTATTGCCGGAACGCTCGCAGATTATGTCCTCGAACCGGCGATGCGCACTTCGAGCGGCTGGTCCTCCCTATTCGGCTGGCTCATTCCTCCGGGACCTGGAGCGGGCATGAGTTTGTTGATCTTTTTGGGCGGCCTGGGCGGAATCTTGGCCGGGCTCATAGGGTATTTCATCCAACCTATTCGTGAGGCAGAGGACATTCTCCCTGACTACGATGCGGTTCCAATCGCTGAAACGGCCTAGTTGTCTGTTGCACTTGGAAAAGATTTGTCTCCCGGATACTGACACGAAAAAATACTGCATCAAGGGTTGCCGTCTATGATTCGCTGTGATATGCTGAATGCATTAGACGATGAGAAGCCCTGATTTATCATTTCCACGTCCAAAAGGGATGAGGGGATTGCAGGTGATCTGGCTGGGGCAGATCGTATGTGGAGTTGCCTCCAGCATCACCGCGGTCGCGCTGCCCATCTGGATATTTAGTATTACGGGCAGTGGAACCGCCGTAGGGCTGCTGGAATTCTTTTTCTTCGGTTCCTATTTGCTGTTCGCACTCTTTGCGGGCGTCCTGATTGACCGTTACAACCGCAAGATGATGATGCTCGTCTACGATTTCCTGTCGCTCTCGGCGATTGCGGTGTTACTGGTCATCCAAACCGCCGGTGGATTGGAAGTTTGGCATTTGTATCTGGCGGCAATTGTTCAGGGCATAGGCTTTGCGTTTCAATCCCCCTCCTATTCTGCTGCGATCACCACCATGGTTCCGCGTGGGGAGTATATCCGCGCCAACGGCTTGATGTCCCTGCTCAACGACGGTCCGGACATTTTTGGTCCGCTGCTGGCAGGAGGATTGTTCTTGCTCATTGGCTTGAATGGCATCCTGGCCGTGAACTTACTTGCATTTGTGTTTTCGATTGGTGCCTTGCTGTTTGTGGATGTACCCTCAACGTCACGTCTGCGGACCGATTTCTCCCTCCGAAAGCTGTTCATCCAAACGATCTACGGCATCCGCTACATCTTTCGACGCCCGGGCTTGTTGGGACTGCAGTTGATTTTTTTCCTGGGTAATCTCTTTTCAGGGATCGCTCTTTCCACAGCTGCCTTGTATCCGATGATTCTGCTGCGAACGAGCAACGATACATCTGCGGTGGGAATCGTTCAATCTGTCGGCGCGTTGATGGCTGTCTTAAGCGGAATTTTTCTAACTGCCTGGGGTGGGATCAAACGTCCTATCAACGCCATTTTGTTAGGCTGGATCATTTCGAGCTTCTTCGGCTTGACCTTCCTCGGCCTTGGACAGGTTTTTCTGATCTGGCTATTGGGCATCGCCATCAACTCCATTTTTGATCCGATTGTGAACGTCTCGATGGATGCCTTTCTGCAGACCAAGATTCCTCCGGAAGTACAAGGGCGCGTCTTCTCGGCGAGCGATTTCCTTGCACAGGCATTGATTCCTTTTACTCCACTGCTAGCTGGCTTGTTTGGGGATCGCATCTTCGAACCGGCGATGGTAGAAGGAGGTGTGCTTGCACGCTATTTCGGCTGGCTGGTAGGGACGGGTCCCGGTGCAGGATTTGGCTTGCTAATTTTGCTCTGCGGAATCGGTGGCACATTGATCGGGTTTTCCGGCTACTTAGTCAGGGACATCCGCGATCTGAACGAGCAGATGCCCGATTATCGTCTTCCCCCGGTTGGATTGGTACGGCGCGCGGAACCCCTTTTGGTCACAGATCAGACGTCCTATCCAGTCGAGCCGCCACCCGTGCCGGATACGTTGGGAAAAGGCGACATCCCATCCATCTCGATCACAGAAGAAAATCAAAACGCGCAGTCTGAATAATCAGGCTGCGCGTTTCATGAAAAAAATTACTTTACCAGATCTTCCATCAACTCCATAGGCACTACTGCCGCCCCAACAATTCCGGGACCGGTGTGCACGCCAAGAACCGGGGAGATGCGGTTTGTTTCTAGCTTGACTACATTCAGCCTGGACTTCAATTCGTGTGCCAGCAGCTCGGCCTTTTCGGCAAAACGTCCATGCAGTACGGTGACCCATAGCGGCGTCTGCGCATACTTGCCATGTAGATATTCGCCGATCGAATTGATGGATTTACCGATGGTGCGTGCGGTGCTGAGGGTGGTGTACTTCCCGTCGGCGTCGACGCGGATGACCGGCTTGAGATTGAGCAAAGCGCCGGCAATCGCTTTGACGCGTCCGATCCGGCCCCCGCGCGCCAGATATTCCAGCGTATCCAGCGTATAAATCACTTCTGTCTTTTCGCGAAGCTTCTCCAGCCGTTCCTGGATGGTATGCATTGTCCAGTTTGCACGAGCGCCAAGCGCGGCTGCCATCACTTGAAAACGTTCCCCGCCAGAAAGGGTGAGCGTGTCCCAATAGTACACGTTGGCTTCGGGCTTGGCCTGTTCGCCGCCGTCCCGCGCCGAATTAATGGTGCCGCTCAAACCGGAAGAAATATGGATCGAAAGAATATCCTTTTCCGCCTGGGCAATCTGACGATACAGCTCCGCAAAGATTCCGCTGGATGGTTGGGCGGTCGTGGGAATTGCCGGGCGCATCGCTTCGAGACGGTTGTAAAATTCATCTGCCGAAATGTCGGCAGAATTGACCTCTCCATCGGGAAATTGGATGAATAAGGGCGCCTGTGTCACATCCAGTTGTTCTAGCTCTTTCGCAGGCATATCAGCGGCACAATCGGTCACAATTTTCATAAAACTCCTTTATAGGAAGGTGTTTTACTCGGGATAGTTTGCACTGTCAAGACATAGGTACTGATGAACAAAAAGAGACAGCGTTGCTGTCTCTTTAATTCCTAATTGAAATACCTATGCTCGTTTATATGCTGTGATCTTTGCGCTATAAACTGCTTTATACACATCCTCACGCGGCAGGGTTTTGAGCTCAATCGAGTCTTTCATTTCACTCAAAGCCGAATCGACATCTTCTTTGGCGAAGAACACCGGTGTGATGGAGATGTCGGTGAAACCGACCTCGCTCATCATGCCGATATAATCTTTGGCTTCTATGGCGCCCGCTACGCAGCCCGCCCAAGCACTGAGGCTTTTCTTGACCGCTTCAGGAAGCGGACCGTCGGTGACGATATCCGACACTGCCAGCTTGCCGCCGGACTTCAACACACGAAATGCTTCGCTAAAAACTTTGGATTTATCAGGCGAGAGGTTGATCACGCAATTGGAGATGATGACGTCCACTGTTCCCGCTTCCACCGGCAAGTCTTCGAGATAACCCTGGCGAAATTCCACGTTTTGGATATCGAGCCGCTTCGCACTGGACCTCGCGCGCTCGATCATTTCGGGAGTCATGTCCACGCCGATTACGTGCCCCGCCGCGCCGACTTTCTTGGCAGCGAAAAAGCAATCGAGGCCCGCGCCGGAGCCAAGATCCAGGACGGTTTGTCCCGGCTGTAGCGACGCAAGTGTGATCGGGTCACCGCATCCGTAACTGACGGTGGATTCGCCTTCAGGAAGGGTCGCCAGCAGATCGGCAGGGTAGAGATTACTATCGGTGCTGCAGCAATCTGAGGATCCACAGCAGGAAGCGTTGTTTTTGATCCGCTCGGCATAATGCTCGCGGACTGCCTCATGAATTGGGGTAGGGGATTGAGTTGTCATAGGTTTCTCCTTATAGATATGTTTTGTTATCTTTGCCTTGATCTCGTTGGTGTTGACGAATGTCGAGGACTTTTTCCGTCGATTTTGTCAGCCCCAAAAGAATGGCAACGGATGTGATCAATAAAATCGCTCCCATGGGTCGTACTCCTTTCACTTTATAAAAATATCTACCGATAAGTTCTCTCT
>DATHUN010000599.1:0-2679 GCA_035462205.1 Anaerolineales bacterium | reverse complement strand
GAACATTCTGCGCCGAAAGCGACCTACAGTCCCTCCGTGAATACGCATGCAGCGTATGCGCGGGAAGCACCCCGTGACAATACCTCGGATGCAGAGCTAAAGCAACGGATTCGCTCGGCGGTACTAGCCAAGCTGGATGGTCAGGTGGATAGCGCCTTGCTGGATGCGGTCATCACGCGCGTGCTGGCGGGGATGAAATAAGGTTCATGACACCAAACTGACGATGCCATTCCCCGTCCTTTGGCACGGTTTGATTTTCTGCCTGTCCTGCTGACGGGCATCAGCTTTTTCTATATTATTTACCTGATCACTTCTGTCCTTCCCTCGCAGGGAAGGATTTCTTTTTAGGCGGTGGGCTCGTGCTCTTGGGTGGATCTTTCGAGCAATTGGAAACAGAATAATTTGTCTGTTTGCCCGGCATGCCATGTCAAGGGGGTTATTCACCGTGCGCGGGGAGCCGTGCGTTTTCTTGCAATGCTTCGTTATTAGATATGCAAAAGGTATGTATCCATCCCGGACACCCTTTGTGATTCGTTCCAACGAAAGAAGGTATGGTGGAGGTTGATGTCAATGGTAACCCCTGAACAAGAGCAACATATTAATATGGCGACAGAGATGGAACGCCCTCAAATTATCAAGGCACACGGGCTGACCAAAGCCTTTGGCGGTGAAACGGCTGTGAATGCGATCGACCTGGAGGTTCCGGAGGGCTGCGTCTTTGGTTTCATCGGGCCAAGTGGGAGTGGCAAGACAACCACCGTCCGCTTATTAATGGGGTTATACAAACCGGACGCGGGTGAAGTCAGCGTACTTGGCTCCGAACCGGCTAAGTTTTCAAAGCTCCAGCGTGAGCGGCTTGGGTACCTGCCGCAGCTGTTCGTTTTATATCCGGACCTCACGGTCTGGGAAAACATGAACTTTGCCGCCTCGTTGTATGGGGTTCCCTTCCTGCGGACGAGACGTCTCAATGAGTTATTGGATCTGGTGGAGCTGCGTGAGGATAAGCATAAATTGGTGCGCAACATCTCCGGTGGCATGCAGCGCCGTTTGAGCCTGGCTGCCACGCTCATCCACGATCCGGATCTGGTATTCCTGGATGAACCGACGGCCGGAATTGACCCGATCCTGCGTAAGAAGTTTTGGGAATATTTCAAGGTGTTGCAAACGAAGGGACACACGCTATTTGTCACCACCCAATACGTCGGAGAAGCGGCATACTGTGATTTCGTTGGGGTGATGTCAGAGGGCGTGTTGTTGAGCGTTAATACGCCCGATGGTTTGCGCCGGGAGGCCTATGGCGGCGACATCATCAAGCTTGGGTCCACCGAACGAATCGACTACGAGTTCCGCCGTGAGGTGCAGAACCTGCCGAAACTAAAGACCCGAATTCTGAACGCCACCGATTATGAGCTACAACTTCTTGTGGACGATGCAGCCACTGCAACGCCATATTTAGTGGAGTATTTCGGCGATCGCCGGAAATCTGTGAATTCTGTCGAGAATTATTTACCATCCTTTGATGATGTGTTTGTACGGCTAATTGAAAAACATAGGAATAATGGCAATGCGTAGTATTTACCGCTTTATCGTCCGTTCCACTACATTTCTCCGCAAGGAACTGGCGACTGTTTTCCGCCAGCCGCGTCTGATCCTGACGTTGATCTTGGGCCCTTTTTTGATCATGTTATTGTTCGGCTTTGCCTTCCAGAAGGAAGGACGATCGCTGCGGACCCTGTTCGTTCTGAGCGACAACAGTCCTTTTGCACCGCAGGTCCAGGAATTCGCCAAGACAATCGGTCCCGCCATTATTTATGAAGGGATCATTCCCGACCGCAATGTTGCCCTGGCAAAACTGGCGCGAAACCAAGTGGATGTGGTCATCGTCGTGCCGGATAATCCCATGGAGTTGATTCGCAACAATCAGCAGGCGCAGCTGGAAATGTACCATAATGAGATCGACCCGATCCAGGTCGATTATGTTCGCCAGGTCGGCAGGTTGTATGTAGATTCGGTGAACAAGCGAGTGTTGCAAAATGTCACCCAGGAAAACCAGCAGGAAGCCGGAACATTGCAGCAGAGACTCGAAGCAGCACAGACAAGTGCCAAAGCGTATCATGATGCACTGGCGCAGCGGAATGTGGCGGCAGCTTCTACGGAAAAGAAGAATCTGAACAACAACCTAGTGGCTTTACGTCTCCTGGCGGGCGCAAGCATTGGGATTGCCGAGGGAACTGGCGGCGCTACTGACCCGAACCAAAATTCCAATACTCTGACGAATCTCGATACTTTAATTCAGGGGCTCAATTCCACAGCGGATCCGACCACGGAGGCAGAAATGGCTCAGCAGGAGCAGGATGCTGCGGAGCTTGAGAAAAACATTTCCGATCTGAATACGCAGCTCACGGATTTTCGTAACATGGACCCGAACGTCATCACGAGCCCGTTCACAGTCAAGACAGAGAGTGTCACCGGGATTACACTCGAGCTGACCGACTTCTTCGTCCCAGCCGTCATTGTTCTTTTGCTCCAACACTTGTTCGTTACGTTTGCGGCGATGTCCATTGTGCAGGAGCGGCGGGCGGGCACCATGGAGCTGTTCAAAACGTCTCCAATCTCCTCCTCAGAAATCCTGCTCGGAAAAACTCTGAGCTTCTTCCTCTTTGGACTTGTGATCGCGGC
>DATHUN010000598.1:0-4156 GCA_035462205.1 Anaerolineales bacterium | reverse complement strand
GTGTGTTCGCGCTTTTTTGTTTCCACAGTGATCTTGTACGTGAACTGATCGGGCATGGAAGATTCACTTGTCAGGTTTTCCGGTAAATCCGTGAAATCCATGTCGTCAAGCAGGTCCAATAACGTGCGGGCTTGCTCCTCGGACAAATCATCCGGCTTGAAGTCAGTGGCGAGGTGCATACCTGCGAATCCGCCTGTACGTTCATATTTAATACGTTCTACTTCCATAGTTACCTCTTCGTTGCGGGTGCTACCCCGATCATTTTCAAGAGCGAGCTCAGACATCCATCTCCGGAGGGCGGTGTGCCGTTTCCCCCACCATCCGACATCAGCCCGACTTCCGTCCAGCCTTTCTTGACCGCCTGTTGTTCGATGCTTCCGGCGCCGAACAAATCGCCAGCCACCTGAGAGGTGAGATTGGCACAATCCTGGAAATTGGAATTGGCGGTTAACCGATCGCGAAGCGCGACATACCAAATCTGGCCGGCCTTCTCCCAGGCGTTTCCGCCAAGCTCCACGGAGGTAACATAAAAGGCATGGTTGGGGATTCCGGAATTGATATGAACACCACCATTATCACTGATCGTAGTGACATAGTCCTTCATGTGCGCCGGTTGCGGATCCTTGCCAAGAACAGGATCATCATAGGCGGTGCCGGGCGCCTTCATCGAGCGCAGAGCCACGCCTTTGACGTTTGAGGTCAGTAAGCCCGCGCCGATCAGCCAGTCAGCTTCAGCTGCAGTTTGGTTCAAACTGTATTGCTTTACCAGCGAACCAAACACATCCGACATCGATTCATTTAGCGCACCCGGCTGCAGAGAATACGTCAGCTTGGCTTCAAATTGCGTGACGCCATGCGTGAGCTCGTGCCCGATGACATCGATGGCAATCGTGAAGCGATTAAAGAGGCGCTCGTTGGCCGGCAAATCTTCATCGCCATCGCCATAGACCATTTGCTCACCGTTCCAAAAGGCGTTGTCATAGCCTCTCTGGTAATGGACCGTGGAGTCCAGTCGCATCCCGTTGTTATCGATGGAGCTTCTTTGATACACGTTTTTATAAAGATCATAAGTCACACCGCTGCCATCAAATGCTTCGTTGACAGCAACATCTGCACTGGCAGGATCATTTTCGCCGCGCACCTTTGTGCCGGGCAGACTCGATCCATACTTCGCATCGTAAACAATTCGTTCCTTGCCTCCAACCACCGCCACACGAAATGCCGCCACTGGAAAGTCTGCTAAAGCCCGTCGCTGACCGCGCATCTGTGCCGAAACCTTCAAAGTTTGAATCGCCAGATCCTTCTGGGTCTCGGTACCTTTGGTTGCTATATTTTTCAGGATATGCGGGGGGAGAATGCAATTGACGGGAAAATGCTTGTGCATGGAAATGATATTCCTTTCTGTATGAATAGGTGTGAACAAGCAATCATCAGTATACGTGGTTTCGAAATGATTTTCAATAGCTCCCGGAATTCATCATCTAGCGGGTGAGATCCCAAGCACGACGCTATTGATCCGCCGGGCGCACGCCCAGTTGGTCGGCTGTAATTTGGATGCCTGTAAAATTTTCAAAGATTAAATCTTGAAATGAGAGTTGTAATGCCTTGCGAATATTATCAAACAGCCCGGCATAGCTATTACCAATCGCCGCGTCTTTGTCCAGATGCAACTTTTGCGATAAAGTCTGAATCTGCTCGTTGGTTTCCCCTTCGATTTCAACAAAATTTCCGTAGGGCAGTTCATCAAGCATGACGGAAACATCATCAATTTCATAGGTGGTTCGATATTTTTCATACACCATAGATTGCTGATACCCGAGCGCTTCCAAAAATTTGCGTGCCATTTCAAAATTATCTACAACAAATTCGATTTCTTGACGGTCGAGAATCCCCTGATCACTTTGACCTGCACCCTTATAGGTGAGCCGCGCCTTTGTATCGCGGCGCAGGCGCAAGACACGTCCCGCCGTCCGAAGACTGCCATCGGGGAGGTCAAAGCGCAGATTCGTCTCCAGGACACGCGGTTGTGCCAAGCGTGCATTCATGTCTTGGAGACGCGTGATCAATCGATCCAAATGAAGGACGTAGAACTTGATTTCCCGTTCTTGGCCGCGCTCTGACATTTACACAACACTCAACAGTGTCTGCTTCTGCTCGACACTTTCCCCCACCTTGACGCGGATCCGCCCCATGATACCATCACGCGGACAGCGCAGCTCATTCTGCATCTTCATCGACTCGAGAATTAAAATCACCTGCCCTTTTTTGACATCCTGTCCCTCTGTCACCGGGATGGCAACAACCAGGCCCGGCATCGGTGCCCGCAAATGGAACTCACCCGTCTCTGCCACGCCCCCGCCCGCCGCCGCACGCAGACGTTGTTCGCGCTCATCCTCCACCGTCGCCGGGTAAAGCCGTCCGCGCAGCAATACCTGCCAGTTATTATCTTCGCCCTGGTAAATGTAGGCCTCGTGGGAACGTCCATCCACGATCAGTGAGTAGACGGGTTGTCCACTGACCGATTCGAAATCCACCATGTAAATCTTGCCGTCTACACTGACGTGCTTCTCGTCAATGATCTCCACAACAAAATCCTTGCCCTCAACATTGGTAATATATTTCATGACTATTACCTGTGCATTCTTTCCCAGCGCCCGACCCATTTCCAGTTGCTAGTATCGCGTTCATTGCGATTGACAATGTTGGCCGAGCGTTCTGTCTCACGATGGGCAACCAGCGTCGCCAGAATCGCCGCGATCTCGTTGTTGTTCTCGCGCGATTCGCTGGCGTCCTCCATCGAGAAGCGTTCTTCGACGAAGCGTGTGTCGTACTGTCCGCCCATGAAGCGATGTGAATCCATCAGGGTCTGGTGAAAGGGAATGTTGGTGCGGACGCCGACGATGCGATACTCTTCGAGAGCACGGCGCATACGTAAAATGGCTTGGGCACGCGTTTCTCCCCAGACGATCAGCTTGGCGATCATCGGATCATAGAACGGCGTGATCTCAAAGCCAGGATAGACACCCGTATCGACGCGCACACCTGGACCGGTCGGCAAGAGACTGTGGGTGATGCGGCCAGTGGACGGCATGAAGTTGTTGTACGGATCTTCGGCATTGATCCGGCATTCGATCGCATGGCCACTAAATTGGATATCGTCCTGTTTGTAACTTAATGTGCGACCACGCGCAACGCGGATCTGCTCCTTGACGATATCGATTCCGGTGACCATTTCTGTGATGGGATGCTCTACTTGCAAGCGGGTATTCATCTCAAGAAAATAAAAATTGTTGTCTTTATCGAGCAGGAATTCGATCGTGCCAGCATTCACGTAATCGACAGCCTGTGCGGCTTTGACGGCGACATCGCCCATTTTCTGGCGCAGCTCTTCATCCAATGCCGAGGAGGGTGCTTCCTCCAATAACTTCTGATGGCGGCGTTGCAGCGAGCACTCCCGCTCGCCGAGATGAATGACATTGCCATACGAATCGGCAAAAATCTGAAATTCGATATGTCGCGCCCCCTCGATCAGTTTCTCTAAATAGACGTTTCCATCGCCAAAAGCAGATTCCGCCTCGCGTCGCGCAGATTGGAGCAAGGTCGGCATCTCCTCCAGGCTCTCCACCTCGCGCATACCTTTTCCGCCGCCGCCTGCCGTGGCTTTGATCAACAGCGGAAATCCAATCTCCGGCGCTTTAGCGAGCAGCTCTTCATCGGTCATATTGCCCACGCCTTCGGTACCCGGCACAACAGGCACGCCGGCTTTGATCACAGTAGCGCGCGCTTTGGCCTTATCGCCCATTGCTGCGATCGACGAAGGTTTGGGGCCAATAAATACAATCCCTGCATCGGCACATGCCTGAGCAAAATCCTCCCGCTCCGCCAGGAAGCCATAACCCGGGTGAACGGCATCTGCTTCACATTTACGAGCGATATCGATGATCTTATCCGCCCGCAGATAGGATTCGCGCGAAGGCGCGGGTCCCAGCAGGTACGCCTCATCCGCATAACGCACGTGTAACGCCCGCCGGTCCGCTTCCGAATACACCGCGACGGTATCAATTCCGAGCTCGCGACAGGCACGAACAATACGTACCGCGATCTCGCCTCGGTTGGCGACTAAAACTTTTTTGAACATGGCACCTCTTTGTTGCAG
>DATHUN010000597.1:0-4231 GCA_035462205.1 Anaerolineales bacterium | reverse complement strand
GCATATTGGCGCCTTCTAAAAATCGCGCATGCTTTTTCAAAGGAACAACCCGCCGCCGCCAAATCCCTTCGTATCTGGGTAGTAGGTATCGGTGTTCTCTGTGCGCTTCCCCTGATCGGTCTGTATCCCATCACTGCCCTGGACGTTGTCTTGTATGTCGTGCGGGCTCGGCTTTGGGCGCTCTATGGCGGCAGCCCTATGCTCGCCCTGCCGATGAATTTTCCGCAAGATCCCTACATTAGTCTCGCCGGGGAGTATGTAAAACAACCCTCACCGTATGGTCCCTTGTGGGAGTTGATCGCCCAAATCCCCATGCAACTGGGCATCACGAGCATAGGCAGCGGCGTCATTGCCATGAAGGTCCTATCATTCGTTTCGTACATCGGCATGGCATTCTTGATCGGTTGGTATGCTCGTCAGGATTCTCCACGCTCGGAGGTTAGCAATCTCACCGCGCTGGCATTCTTCGCTCTTAATCCACTGGTATTGATGCAAGCGATCGGCAACGGTCACAACGATATGCTTCTGATGGCATTCATGACACTGGGACTGATTTTCTGGCAGCGCGAAAAATGGATCTGGGCAACAGTCGCATTCACGCTTGCGACATTGGTCAAAGTGACCGGACTGATTTTCCTGCCCTTGTTTGGCGTTGCGGTCCTCATACAATCTCCGGATTGGAAAACCCGCATCGCGCGCGGGCTGGGCATGGTCGCCATCTTTAGCGTGATCTCCCTGATTGCGTTCCGCCTCACTGGTCCGTTCCCCGATGTTTTTGAAGGGACAAAGACCGCCATGTTCGGCCGACTGGGATACACGCCTT
This sequence comes from Anaerolineales bacterium, assembly GCA_035462205.1. Classification (GTDB taxonomy): domain Bacteria; phylum Chloroflexota; class Anaerolineae; order Anaerolineales; family Villigracilaceae; genus Defluviilinea. The sequence goes on along the minus strand of DATHUN010000597.1, from coordinate 3,408 downwards.
CCTACATGGTCCGTATTTTCCTCATCCACTTTTATGCTCGCAGTTATGCGATTACAAAGTTCCCTACAGACCTGGGCAATTATCTATTTGTTTTGTATTACATCTATCTCTTGGTCCGGCTGGCACAAAGAAAACTAACGCTCATCGAAGCGGGCTTCTTGGCTTTCTTTGCTCAATTGTTTCTTGGTCCAACCTTCCGTATTTGGTATCCGTTGTGGTTAATTCCCTTTGCCGCTCTCAACCTGAATTCGGCGACGTATTGGCGCACCTTTCTGTTCGGGATTACCGCAGAGCTCAGTATCCTGTCCTATTACCTTCTTTGGCGCTGGGGATTACATCATTGGAACTGGGGAGAGCATGGTCCCTATAAAAAATACTGGGATTACTGGCTGATCATGACGTGGTTTACCGTCCCCTGGACATTTGGCATCCCGCTGCTACTCCCATTCCTCCGTAGACGCCGGAATCCGCAAGCCTTTGACAACACCTTGTGGATTGATTAATTGTTGGTGGCCATGCCAACTTCCAGCGACACAGCTTGGCGGCGTGCGGCATCACTATAAGAGTTGATATAAATCGCGACCATGAGCGCTTCCGGCCCATGGCTCTTAGTGATGATTGCTGCTGAGTTTCATTCCCACCAAAGTAAGGCAAACACCCTACTGCTCGAAGTCCGCATCTGACAGGGTGTGACGGAAATAATAGCGGTCCAAAATATATTGGAAAACCTCGGCGTGCTCTGGATTGACCTCGGTAAACTCCACGCCGATATTGTAGTATTGCGGACTTTCGTCCTGGCGGCACCAGGCGATGCGCGCCGGAATGGTCACCTGAAACATTGGGATATCAGGCAAATCGCTGGGAAAATTGATTTCGAGCACTGTTTCTTTGTTGATCGTAGTTAGATTCGTCCCCACCACCATGGCACCGCGTTGTGTCAGATCGCCGAGGTAACCAAGCAATACTCTCGGGCGCAGATCGTAGACGGGCGTAAAGGCTGTTAATCGTCGGCGGGGTTCTTTTCGGCGGTCACTCATGGTCGGCTCCTCTTGTCTCTCACAATTCTTGGGGAGCATGATACGAGAAAAACTCGATCCATGCAAGGATAAAAGAACGGAATAAGTTACAACTTCATCCCGGCCAGGCATGTTGGACGCCACCACCATCCCAGCGTGCTCGATACGGTATAATTGGCGGCATGGATACTAACATTATTGGTGTACGTTTCACCAAAGTAGGCAAAATTTACCATTTCGATACCTCCGCCGTCCCAGGTGTGGGCATCGGCGAACACGTCATTGTGGATACTTCCCGGGGCCGGCATCTCGGCGAAGTCGTCCAAATTGTGAAGGACGCGCCCGAGAAGCCGGAGGGTGGCTGGAGATCCGTAGAGAGGCGGGCAACCCCACGCGACCTGCTCCTGCTCCAGTCCTGGCAGGCCAAGCAGACCGAAGCAATGATCAACTGCCGGGCTCGCGCAGCTGAGCTCAGGCTACACGGTGTCAAGATCGTTGCCGCCGAGTACAACTATGATGGCACGCGGCTCGCCTTCCTGTTCAGCACGGAGAGTGAAGAAAAGGTCGACCTTAAATCCCTTAAAAGGGATATGCACGAGCTGTACCCCAACACCCATATCGAGATGCGACAAATCGGCCCGCGCGATGTAGCGAAAATCATCGGCGGCATGGGCGCATGCGGTCTCGAAACCCGCTGCTGTTCCAAATTCCTGACCGATTTCTCCCCTATCTCGATTAAGATGGCGAAGGATCAGGGCATCTCGCTCACGCCTAATGAAATCACAGGCATGTGCGGTCGCCTGCGCTGCTGTCTCATTTATGAATATGAGCAATACGTTGCGGCACGCAAGGAGCTCCCTAAACGTAATAAGCGTGTCGTCACCCCCAAGGGCGAAGGTAAGGTGATTGACGTGCTACCGATGACCAACAAGGTCATGGTACTGATCGAAGGCGAAGAGGGCAAACGCTTCACCGAAACCTTCGACCGGGAGGACCTGCAACCCTGGGACGAACTGGAAGCTTTACGACGCAAATCGCAGGCGCCATGTGACCGTCACGATAGCGGCGGATGCACCTGTGGAAAAAATCCGCGTCACAAGAATAACTAACCCATGATGGGCGGAGCAGTGCTCCGCCTTTTCCTAATCTGATTCGCTGGAACGGACCTATGACACTTCCCGACAATTGGGATTCCTCTCAAAATATTCTGGTTATCCTCGCTCACCCCGATGACCCCGAATTCTTTTGTGGCGGCACGCTCGCCAAATGGGCGCGGGCCGGGCATCGCATCACGTATCAACTCCTGACCTGCGGCGACAAGGGCTTCAATGAATCCACACCCGAGGGCATGACGCCAGACGCGCTGTGCGCCATTCGCCATGCGGAGCAGCTCGCTGCGGCAAAGGTCATCGGTGCGGAGGCAGTCCACTTTATGGATTGCCCCGACGGTTACCTAGTTCCGACGATTGACCTCCGCCGCGATGTTGTCCGTGCGATCCGCAAGTTCAAACCGGACATCCTCGTCACCTGCGATCCACAGACTCTTTTTGCGATTTACGGCATCAATCACCCCGATCACCGCGCTGCGGGGCAAGTCACGCTGGACGCGGTATTTCCTGCCGCAGGAAGTCCTGTCTTTTTCCCAGAGTTGCTCATTGAGGGCCACTTGCCTCACATGCCTAAGGAAGTCTGGTGTTCGTTGACGATGCAGCCGAATATCGTGGTCGATGTCACCGACGCATGGTCGATCAAGCTAGAGGCATTGCTTCAGCATGTCACTCAGATCGGCGACATCGATAAATTTAAAGAACGCATGAAAACCCGCCGCACCGAAGACAGCAGCGACGAAAATCCACGCTACGAAGAAAAATTCCGCGTCGTGAAATATCAATGACATCAAATATTTTATCGGTAAAAAGGAGACTTGATGAACGGCACGAACCTGCGTTTCATCAACACACTCATCCTCGTTCTATTTTGTGTTCTCGGCATGACTGGCCTTTACGGCTTGATCTGGTCCTTCCCCTCTTGGCTATTTGAAATTCATCGCATCGCTGGCTGGGCTTTAATTGTATTGATTCCCTGGAAAACGGCTATTTCCATCCGTTCCCTTCGGCGCGGTTTTAGCCGGAAATTTGATCGTAGTGCGTTGATCGCGGTCTCGATATTGTTGGCTGCCGCTACGCTGACGATCTTGATTCTTGCCATCAAGTGGACATGGCAGGTCGGACCTGCGTATGTCTGGATTGGACCATTCGCCTACTCCGCGATCGGCTGGCATTGGGGTATCGCATTGGGATTGGCTCCGCTTTTTATCCTCCATGTCTGGAAGCGCTGGCCACGACCGAAACAACAGGATTTCCTCGGGCGGCGCCAGGCACTCAAAATGATG
>DATHUN010000596.1:0-5861 GCA_035462205.1 Anaerolineales bacterium | reverse complement strand
AGACCTGCTCGACGAGATTATGCGGACCAATACGGCGCTGGCGAAGAAAGTCTACCTGCTGGAGGACTGTACCTCTCCGGTCGTGGTCCCTGGTGTTGTCGACCATACCGATGCAGCGGATGCAGCCTATGAGTGGTTTGCCAGTGCCGGAATGAACATCATCCAATCCACCACCCCAATTTCAGAACTTGAAACGCAACCCTGAATAGTATGTCCATCTTCGATCACAAACGCCTGACCAATGAAACCTTCAAGCTCGATATCGAGCGCATGCGCCGCGGCTGGTATTCGGATAAATATTTCGAGAACATTGGTCGCATGCTGATCACGCTGGCAGCGGAGGGATATAACTACTCCGGCGCCTATCCCAACTTACCCAGGGACGTCCTATCGGAGAATATTGCTGTTGGCGATATCGAAGTGGAGATGCAATGGTTCACACGCCGGGTAGGAAATACGGTCGTTGTCGGCGTGGATAAATCACTGGAAATGCTCCGGTATTGCACGGGCTATTGGGATGGCGATAAATTTATTGATACGGCGGATAAGCTCGAGGTGTGGGCCGTCCACGATGGAACGGTGGTGAAGTCCGATGGAAATCCTTTGAGCGCGGAAGCGGTGATTAAAGTTCGCGGGCGATACCGTGACTTTGCGCTGCTCGAAACCCCGACGCTCGGCGTGCTGACCCGCTCCAGCCGCGTGGCGACGAATGTCTACGAAACCCTCATGGCGGCACAGGGGAAACCGGTTCTGTTCTTCCCGGCACGCTTCGATCTGCACGAGGTCCAGGCGTCCGATGGATATGCCTACAACACCGCCATCCAGCGCTTCAATATGGACTTCTCGCAGCAGATCGGCTCCTTCGTCTCGACCGATGCCCAAGGTGATTGGTGGGGCGGCGCGGGTGGCGGGACCGTTGCCCACGCGGCGATCGCGTCCTTTATGGGGGATACCGCCGAAGCCATGATGCAGTTCTCGCGCATCCTGCCGGCAAATATTCCGCGCATTGCCCTGGTCGATTTTAATAACAACTCTGTGAACGATACCGTGCGAGTCCTGGAAGCGATGTTCAAAAAGTATCGCGAATTATGCGACGCCGGCAATGATCCGGAAGCCGCAAAATATATTCTATATGGTGTTCGTTTGGATACAAGTGGAAGCGTGCGTGATGTTTCTGTGGAACCGCTCGGTGATCCGGCCATCGACCTTGGCGTCAATCCGCGCCTGGTCTTCAACGTCCGTCATGGGCTGGACGCAGCCTCTGACAATTGGGACTTGCCCTTAGCGTGGCAGGAGCGGGCGCGTGAGTATTGTCGTAACGTGAAGATCGTTGTTTCCGGCGGCTTCAACCCCGAGAAGATGCGCAAGTTCGAAAAGCTGGGCGTCCCCGTGGATATCTACGCGGTCGGTTCGTGGCTGTTCAACAACAATGGCGGCACGGTCACCGACTTCACCGGCGACGTGGTACGTGTGAAAGTCCATGGCGAATGGATCGACATGGCAAAGGTGGGGAGAAAGCCATTGGATAATCCGAATCTGGAACGGGTGTGGTAATTATCGTCGGGGACGGCAGTCGCAGTCTCTTACATGTTTATATCGTCATCCGTTCAATCTTGAATGGCGTTCCCGCGGCCCTTTCTTCCTCAAATTCCCTCGCCGCAAGATGGCCCGAAAATACGGCTTGTGCAATGATGTTCGGTGCTTCGGCATCACCGATCAGGCGCAATGAACTGATTTTTTGTTCTTCCAGCGCAGGCTTAAGCTCGTAATACAAGGCGTCGTTGGAAATCCGGTCACTGACCAGAACGACTCCATCGCGCTCCAGATCCGTTGCTTGTCCAGAAATTGTATTCGTCAGGCGCACGCAATCGTTTTGAATTTCGCTCAACACCGTCTGCGGATAAATCGTCACACCAAGGCTGGCCAGCTGACGTTGGATACGGTCCTGTTCCAATGTGAACTGTGCCCAATAGGAAACAAGTGATGCAGGGGTGGCAAGGGAAACATGGCATCCTTGTGTGGCAAGCAGCTCTGCCAGTACGCCGCCCATGTAGTAATGGTCATCGTCATAAATTATCCAATTCCTAGTTAATAAATTACTTACTGCTAACTTTCCATCCATCAAATCATCCGGACTAAACACATTCTCTAAATCAAAACCACGAATCGGTCTTCGCAAGGTGCGACCCATTCCGTCACGCCGCCAGGTGGCTCCTGTGGCAATGATAATATTTTTTGCACCAGTTTCCAGAATTTCTTCTGCTGTCATGGGGCTGGAGGGATACACGACGACATTTTTCATCTTTCTGATCTGGGTCAGCCGCCAGTCCATCACGCGGCGCCACTCGTTCAAGCCGGGCAAAGCCGATTCCCGCCGCACACGTCCGCCCAATTCCTTGCGCGCCTCGAGCAGCGTCACCTCGTAGCCGCGTTGACCCAATGCCCGTGCAGCTTCCAGGCCTGCTGGTCCTGCGCCGATGATCATCACGTCCTGGTCGCTTTTCTTTGGCGCAATCATTTCCGGATGCCAATCGCGCCGCCACTCTTCGCCCATCGTCGGGTTCTGCGTACAGCGGATGGGAACATGACGCGTATCGCCTGTCACGCAGATATTGCAGCCAATGCACTCACGGATGTCTTCCACCCGTCCCTCTTTGATCTTGGTCGGCAAAAATGGATCGGCAATCGAAGGCCGTGCCGCGCCAATCATGTCCATCACACCGCGCTGGATAGCAGAGACCATCGCATCGGGCGAGGTGTACCGTCCGACACCGACGACAGGTTTTGTCGTCAGTCCTTTGACGAAGGAAATATATTTTTCCTGGTGACCCTCCCTGCCAAAACGGGACGTGATCGAGTCGTTGCTCCAGGCGCTGATGTTCACATCCCACAGGTCGGGTAATTCGGCGAGCATGGCGACCACATCATATGCCTCGCCCTGATGGGTAAGTCCATCGTGCCCTAATAATTCATCCACGGCAAAACGGACAGCCACGGCGCATTGATCGCCCACTGTCTGTTTTGTGTCTTCGATTAGTTCACGGAAGAGACGCACGCGATTTTCCAGACTGCCGCCGTATTCATCCGTGCGGTCGTTGTAGCGCTTTAAAATGAATTGGATTGCCGTCGTCATTCCGTGGGCAGCGTAGCAATAGACGATATCAAAGCCGGCGCGTTTGGCGCGGAGTGCCGCGTCCCGGTGCCACTTGCGTAAGTTGCGAATGTCTTCCTTATCCATGCGCCGCGTTTGGACGGGGTCGTAGCCAGAGCCACCAATCGTTCCCATGGAGCTTGGTGCCAGCGACGGCACACGCGAATATAGATTTGATGCGTCGTATCCATTGTAGACAAGCTCAATGCCCGCCAGTGACCCGTGCCTGTGGACGGCATCCGCCATCAATGCCAGCGCCGGGATATCGGCGTCATCCCACAACCTTCCTTCAAAATACGGAGCGAGATCGCTGGAGTGATGGATTTCCACTTCCTCGGTGCAGACCACCCCCCAGCCGCCCTCCGCTTTGATGCCGCGCATAGTTGCCAGAGCCTGCGGCATGCGATAGCCGAATCCGTTGCAGTGCGGCACTTGATAGAATCGATTGGGAGCGGTGACGGGTCCGATTCGAACCGGTTCGAAGAGAATGTCATACGGGCTGGTCATGTGGATGTCCTTTCTTCAGCAAGAATACCATCCGATGACTCAGCCCGTCAAATGAATTTACTCCGTGGTTTTATTTTGTTTGCGCAGAGCCCGTTAACCGAATCTCCCCGTGATGTAGTCTTCCGTTCGTTTTTCCTTGGGTGCCGTGAACAGAGTTTTGCCTTCCCCGTACTCCACAAGCTCACCCTGCAGGAAGAACGCCGCGTAATCAGCCGTTCGTCCTGCTTGTTGCACCGAATGAGGCACGAGGACAATCGTGTATTCTTTCTTGAGTTCGAGCAGGGCAGCTTCCACTTTGCCGGTGGAAATTGGGTCGAGACCGGAGGTTGGTTCGTCAAGCAAAATGATTTCGGGCTGCAAAGCCAGGGAACGAGCCAGGCAGAGACGCTGTTGCTGTCCGCCGGAGAGAGCAATGGCGGGGTCGTCCAATCGGTCCTTGACCTCGTTCCAGAGCGCGGCCAGCTTCAGGCTCCGTTCGACCGCTTCATCCAGCTTGATGCGGTGCTTTTCCCCGGCGATTGCCAAACCATAAGTCAGATTTTCGCGAATGCTCATCGGCAGCACGACAGGACGCGCAAATACCATGCCGACTTTGCGACGCAGCGCAATCACATCCATATTGGGGTCGAGGATATTTTGACCGTCGATCAGGATCTGCCCCGAAGACGTCTTGACTTCCGTGAGATCGTTGAGACGATTGAGACAGCGTAATAATGTAGACTTTCCGCCGCCGGCCGGACCGAAGAGGACCGTTACCGCTTTTTCACGGATTCCCAAGCTGACATTACGCAGCGACTCGGTTCCATCGGCATATTGTAAAGATAGATTTTCAATGACGATCTTGTCTACCATTGTCGCCTTGCTCTCGCTCTCGAGCGGATCACCGTCGCGATCAGATTCATAGTCAATACAAAGACTATTAATACGAGCGCGGTGCCGTATTGAATTTGAACCGGCATTTCCGGGACCTGCGTGGAGATGACGAAGAGGTGGTAGGGTAACGCCATCGTTGCGTCGAACGGGGAGTGCGGCAAACGCGGCAGGAAGAACGCTGCACCTGTGAACAGGATCGGCGCGGTTTCACCGGCAGCACGCTCCAATCCCAAAATCACACCTGTCAAAATCCCGGGCAGTGCCTCCTTTAGAACAATGCGGCGGATCGTCTGCCAGCCTGTGGCACCCAGCGAAATACTCACCGTGCGGAATGCCTGCGGCACCGAGCGTAGTGCTTCTTCAGCGGTGCTGATAATGACCGGAAGGGTCATGATCGAAAGCGTCAGCGAGGCGGCAAGAATGGATGTGCCAAAGTTCAGGAAGAGAACGAACAATCCCAATCCGAACAATCCATACACGACCGAAGGAATGCCAGCCAGATTGATGATGGCAATTCGGATTGTGCGGGTGAGCGCCGTATCCGAAGCGTACTCCGAGAGATAGATCGCCGCCGCAATCCCAAGCGGCACAGAAAAGATCGCTGTTCCTATCGTCAAGTAGATCGTACCGACGATGGCAGGCAGAATCCCACCGGTACGCATGCCATTGTGGGGAAAGCCTGTTAAGAATTCCCAGGAGATGGCCGGCGCCCCCTGGATCAAAATGTAAATGACTGTGGCAATGATCGGGATGACGGTGAGAATCGCCATCAGGGTGATGCCCATGAACCCAACGCGTTCGGTAAGATGGCGGTTGCGGGTGAGAACGTTTCTCATGACAAGATTCTCTCGGCGCGTTTCTTGGCGCGGAAGACCACGGACGAGGCGGCGATGTTCACACCCAGGGAGATGAGGAAGAGCACCATGCCGATGAAGAACAGCACATGGTAGTGTGTACTGCCATTCGCGACTTCGCCCATCTCGGCCGCAATCGTGGCGGTCATCGTGCGGACCGGGGAAAAAATGCTTCCGAGCGAGAGAGCCATCACGGGAGCATTGCCTGTCACCATCATGACGGTCATCGTCTCACCGATGGCGCGTCCGATTCCAAGCATCACGGCGGTGAGCACGCCTGATTTTGCGGCAGGCAACGTTACGCGCCAGATGGTCTGCCAGCGGGTGGCGCCTAATGCCCAGGCACCCTCACGGTACGAGCGCGGTACCGCGTCGAGAGCATCTTCTGCCACGGAGACAACTGTCGGCACGGCGATCCCGCCGAGCAGCAGAGAACCTGCCAGCGCAGTCAGACCGGTAGGCAGGTTCAGAAAATT
>DATHUN010000595.1:0-3404 GCA_035462205.1 Anaerolineales bacterium | reverse complement strand
CTGGCGCTGATTCTCTTAAGTCTGGTAGCTCGCCTGAGCAATAATCCATCTTTCACACAACTTCTGGTCACCGTTGGCGTCGCCATTTCCGCGCTGATCATCTCTACGCTCATCTTGATCTTGGTGGATAACTTTACCTATACCGTTTTCAAATATGGAGTTGTCTCCACGGAACGCATTCCCCGCGCCTTATACGGCTTGGCGTTTCTAGTCATTTGGGCATTCGCTTTTTATAAAATCCGACGCTACCTTGAAACGCGCCTTAGGAAAAAATATCCTGTACTGCCCAATCAATGGCTTGCCTTGACCATGCTCCTATTGACATCCGTATTGTTGTCCATTTTTTCCATGATTACAAATCAAACCGGTGGATCGCCTGTGGTAGCAGTTTCAGCGGGTGATCGCTTGCCGAATATTATCCTGCTTGGCTCCGACGGTCTGGATGCGAATCATTTATCTATTTATGGCTATGACCGGAAGACGACGCCGAACATGGAAAAACTTTTACCAAAAGCGTTGCTTGCTAAAAATGATTTTCCCAACGGTGGGACGACGGCCGGATCGGTGGCGTCGATCATGACAGGTAAACTGCCGATCGAGGCGCGCGTCATCTATCCGCCAGATATTCTGAACGGTCAAGATTCCTATCAGCATTTGCCCGGCATCCTCAAACGCTTAGGCTACCGTACAGTGGATCTATCCGTTTCCTATTTTGGTGACGCGCTGACCCTTAACATGCAGGGGGGCTTTGACATTGCGAATCAACGTTCTGGGAACGACAGCCCGGTCGTCAAGATCACGCGTTTCCTCGCAGGCGGCGACAGTGCCTATTTTGTGGCGACAATGCTGCAGCGTATTAGCGACCGCGTGCTTCATATCTTTTTTATCAAGCCAATGATCAATCCCTATGAAGCGGTGATCAAGCCCGCGCGCCGCGAGAACGAGCAAAAACGGTTTGACGACCTGATCGCTGCGCTCAAGAACTCCAGCGACCCCGTCTTCATCCATGTCCATATGCTCGGCACGCATGGTCCGCGTTTTGAAATTCGCCAACAGTCGTTTTCAGCCGGCCAGCAACAAAATAAAGATTGGATGACCGATTTCTACGACGATGCCATCTTGAGCTTTGACGGCTATGTCGGCGAGCTGTTCGATTACTTGGCGAAATCGGATAAGCTGGAAAATACCGTTGTCGTCGTTTACTCCGACCACGGGGAGAGATGGTCCGTACACCAACGCGTCCCGCTGCTGTTTTGGTTTCCCGATGGCGCACATGCGGGAACCATCCAGACCAATGTCCAAAACATTGACATTGCTGCTACCATTTTGGATTATCTGCAGATTTCCGTCCCAGCGTGGATGGATGGCCAATCCTTGCTTAGAAAGGATATGAAAGCCTCGCCCTATATCTTTAGCGCAGGGGTGGATTCGGAGTTAATAGAGATTTCGAAGCAAGGGCTATGGGTGGTAGATACGGGCAAAAGAGTTCCTCCGTTCTACCAGTTGGGATATGTAGGCTTGATTGCCTGTGACCAATGGTTTGAGCTCTATCTTCAAAACCCTGCCATGTTCTATGGGAAAGTTAAAGGTCACACATATTCGTGTGACTCTGCTGCGCTTCCTACACCGGAAGAGGCAAAGCATGTTCTCTTGGATCATCTTTCCAAAAATGGTTTTGACACTTCGTCTTTTCCGAGCGTAATCAGCATCCGGGCGTCGGAATGATGGTTGGCGAATCCTTACAATGGGGTTGGTTATAATCAGAACAGGGTAGATCATTCACCAGAGGATCAACATATGTCCCATACTTCCGTTGTAACAATACCATCGCCAACGCGCTTGCCCGCTCTGACGTCGTCCCATTTGGACGGGTCGCAGGTGATTTGTCACTTACGCGCTGAGCACATTTCCCCAACGCGTCGAACGACTCGAAAAAGCCAAAGGTCTTCGCTCGAGGAAAACAATCGCGTCGCGAAAGAAATTGAGGCAGCCTGATGCCCATCAAGCCATGGAAAGTTTTGGAAACTAGCTATTTTCGCCCCCGATTTCGAATTGATAAATGCGAGCTTGGCAACGGCAAATTGTTGGATGCCACGATTTTTGAATTTCGTTCCTGGGCCAACATCATGGCATTAACCAAGGATAATGAAGTTGTGTTAATCCAACAGTACCGTCACGGCGTTGTCGACGTCTTGTGGGAATTCCCTGGTGGTATTGTCGAGGATGGCGAAGATCCCGTCGACGGCGCAAAGCGCGAACTCTTGGAAGAGACTGGCTATCACGTCTCGGAGCTGATTCCAATTGCCCGGCTCTATCCAAACCCGGCGCTGCAAGTGAATACTCTCCATTGCTTCCTCGCCTATAGTGCAGAACGGGTAAGCGAGCAAAACCTGGATGCGGGTGAGGACATCGAAGTGCATCTGATTCCCTTGGAGGAATTGATCGAGCTGGCAAAGCATGGTGAATTTCCGCATGCCCTGATGACGGCGGTCTTATTCTCCGCATTGGCGTATATGGGACGCATTCATTAGAGTAGAGTTGAAAGGAATGGAATGAGAGTTCGTGCTGGAATTGTATTGATTCAAGATGGCAAAGTCGCGCTGATCGAACGTCACCGCGCCGGTTTGGATTACTTTGTCTTTCCTGGAGGCGGCATGGATGAAGGAGAATCGCCGGAACAAGCTGCCATTCGTGAGGCGATGGAGGAGCTTGGAGTTGAAGTCACTATTAAGCAAAAGATCGCGGAGATTCAGCTTGGACACAAAAGCCGGCAAATTTATTTCTTGGCCGAGCATGTCGCCGGTGAATTCGGTACCGGCGCCGGCGAAGAATACACCGATGCAGATCCGGATGATCCAGAGGAGGGAGTATATATTCCAATCTGGATGCCCATTCAGCAACTTTTAGAACATCAAAACGTTCACCCCGAATTTGTGAAAAACCTCGTCCTCAAATCTGTCACGGAGGGCTGGCAAAATAGCAGCTCGCTTTTTTTCGAAACGCCAAAGTGAAAGCTACTCGCGCTGATATCAACAAATATCTTGTTGTGCTCGCGGAGACTCCGGAGCGGATCGTACATGCTGTGAAAAGCCTGGATGATGCCAGTCTCCAACCGAAAGCCGGTGACAAATCTTGGTCGGCGAACGATATCCTCGCCCACCTTCGTTCCTGCGCCGACCTATGGACTCATTCCATTTATGCGATGCTCGCGGAAGATGAACCGGAGTTTTCCGATGTCAATGAGCGTAAATGGGCAAAGGTCACGCACTATTCGGAACTGCCTTTTGAAGAATCACTCCAAGCATTTTCATTGCAGCGCAAGAATCTATTCCGCGTCTTACAGGCTCTGCCGTTGGAAGCATGGGAACGGTCAGCAATCATCTTCGGGCGAAAACATACGGTTT
>DATHUN010000594.1:0-5931 GCA_035462205.1 Anaerolineales bacterium | reverse complement strand
CTACACCCGCATTAATCCATCGGCGCGCGAGGAGATCAGCGAGCTCCACAAGTGCGAGCCGTACGTCTATGCTCAGATGATCGCGGGCAGGGACGCCGCGACTCATGGCGAAGCCAAGAACTCGTGGCTGACCGGTACTGCGGCATGGAATTATGTTGCCATCACCCAGTCGATCATGGGCATCCAGCCAACACTGGATGGTTTGCAGGTGAAGCCGGTCATCCCGTCCGCCTGGAGCGGCTTCGAAGCAGTGCGCAGCTATCGGGGAGTCCGGTATGAGATTTCTGCCCAGCGGGAAGGCGCGGGAAACAGCGTCTCACTCGAAGTAGATGGAGAATCCATCGCCGGAACGATCATCCCGCTGCCCGAAAACAATGTAACCACTGTCAAAGTAAAGGCTGTCATTCGATAATGAAACAATTTTTGGGTTTGTGGATTGGCATCGCCCTACTTTTAGCCGGCTGTGGAGCACAATCCGTTACAAGTGAGATAACGCCGACACCGTATCCGACGCCGGTCAAAGAGACGTTCACCGTACAACGCGGTGACATTACTGTGGAAGCAAAACTCAGTGGGCGCGTTTCACCCCTCGCATTGCAGACCGTGTATTTTCAAATGAACGGGCAGGTCCGCGAAGTTTATGCAAATGTCAATGATGTGGTGAAAGAAGGACAACTGCTTGGCGAGCTTGCTGAAGCCCAGGAGCTGCGCGCCAAAGCGGCTGAAACAAAGCGTACTGTCCGGCGTGCTCAGATCGAGCTGGAAATTGCGCAGCTGACCCTCGAACAATATAAATCTCAGGGACGGGCTGAAAATGAGATCAAGATCCAGGCATTGCAGGTGGAGCTGGCGCAAATGAAACTGGACGAAACGCTCGAAAGTTTAGGCATTGATCCCAATGCACCGGTGACCGACGAGCTGGATGCGCAGGTTGCCCAGGCGCGCGCCTTCGCTCCCGCCGATGGCACAATCATTTCGGCAGTCAATGTCGGACGCAATGTCACCACTTCTACACCCGCCTTTATCCTGGGCGATCCAAACCAACTGGAAGTGGTCGCTGAGCTGGATGCAAGCAAGGGCGACAAGGAAGTAAGCGAGATGTTCGAAGGCATGCCCGTAATGGTCACGCTCGACGCCAAGCCCGATGTAAAACTTACAGGAACAATCCGGCAGTTGCCTTCTCCGTTTGGAACCGGGGCAAGCGAAGAAGGCGCGATTCATGTGGTATTGGATCAAGCGCCTTCTTCCAGTACATACCAGGCGGGCGATAAGCTCACGGTCACCGTACAACTTGCCAGCAAGGAAGGTGTTCTTTGGCTGCCACCCGATGCAATCCGCAAAGCCGGCGGGCGGACCTTCGTCATTATCAATAGCGAAAGCGGCCCCAAGCGTGTGGACATTGAGATCGGTTTACAGACGCGCGATATGGTGGAGATCGTCTCAGGACTCACGGAAGGTCAAGTGGTTGTTGGACCGTAAATACGCGTTGGTTGAGTAGCTCCGTGTTCGTCGGGGCGTATCGAAACCAACTATGAAAGAGCACTCTTGCTAACTGGTAATTTCGATATGCCTTCGGCGAGTGCCTCAGGCTACTCAATCACCGAATTAGATAAATCATGGATTTTCTCTCCACCCTAGTCTCCCCCACCCTCCGCATTTGGGCAACGGTTCGAATCGCATTCAAACGTCTGCTCACGCAGCGTTTTCTGAGCATCGCCTCGATTGCGGGATTGATGATCGCGTCCGGGTTTATTTTGAGTGTGCCTCTATATGCAGATGCGACGTATTTCCGCTTGCTGCGAGAAGAGTTGCTCGCCGGACATGAATTCGAGTTAACCCAAAAGCCGGTGGATTACGCGCCGCTGTCCTTTGTATTCGAGCAAAAAGCAGCTGGAAAAAACAGTCCACAATGGAAGAACGTCTTCAAGGTGGACGACTACCTCTCCAACGGCGCGCTGCGCACAATCAACCTTCCCATTTTGCAGGTCGTGCGTCGCTTCCGCACCGACGGATATAACATGTTCGCGCCGCGTGACCCGAATAATCCCGGCACACAGTATCCCTTGACCACCGCCAGTTTCGCCTTCATCACACCGCTAGAGGAGACGATTATTGTTGTCCATGGAACGACACCGCAACCATTTGTCTCATTGCTGAATGAGGGTGACACCATCGAAGCCATGGCAAGCGAAAGCTTTGCCAACGAGTTCGGCGTTCAAGTGGGAGATACCTATTCTCTGCGCACCGAGGCGCGGCAAATGCCCGTCTCCATTGTTGGCTTGTGGCGACCCGCTGACCCCGCGGCTTCCTATTGGGATGTGAAATCGGACAGTCTGCTGCTCGTGAACGAGGAGACGTATGCCGGCATCATCAGCGACACTGTTTCCGATGAGCTTCGTAATGCCACCTGGAGCATCACCGCCAGTGGTTCTTCTCTGCATGCGGGCGATGTGGCAGCGCTCAAGGAACGCATTCAAACTGTCCAGGCCCAGACGAATTCTCTGCTTCCCAAGACTGCCTTAATCGCCTCCCCGCTGAAGGCGCTCGACCGCTATCAGAAGAACGCGCCGACGCTAACTTATCTTTTGTTCGCTTTCAGCGTCCCCATTTTGAGCCTGATCCTGGCTTTCATCGGCTTGGTAGCGGGACTCTTCGTCGGGCAGCAACGCGGCGAGATGGCAATCCTGCGCAGTCGCGGTGCGAGCACCGCTCAGGTTGTTGGTATCTCGCTTTTACAAGGCATCTTGCTTGGAGCGGTCGCATTGGCGGGTGGTATTGGTCTTGCCTATTGGATTACCAATTCGATCGGCAAAGCGCGTAGCTTCCTCAACTTTAGCGCGGCCGGTGGTTTGCGGGTCAGCATGACGCCGCAGGTATTGGGCTACGGTTTACTTGGCATTGCAATCATTCTCACCATTCAAGTATTGATCCCAACCTTGAGCGCCGCGGAAAATACGATTGTCACCTATAAACAGGAACGGGCACGTTCCTTCCGAGTGCCTTGGTGGCAAAAATACTGGCTGGATGTCATCCTGCTGATTCCTGCCGGTTATGGATTGTGGCAGCTTACCGAGCAGAGCAAAAGAGCATTAGGTGGATCGAAGGGGATTCCGGATCCGCTGCAGAATCCGCTTTTATTGCTGGTGCCTGCCTTGGGGATTTTCTCGGTCGCTCTTTTCACGCTCAGGCTCGTGCCGCGTTTCATGGCATTCCTCTCCTGGACGCTGCGCCCGTCAAAGAGCGTCGGCTTGCTAATGGCTGCTCGTTACCTCGAGCGGACTCCCGCCTTTTATAGCGCGCCACTGGTCCTGCTGGTGTTGACTCTGGGACTCTCGGCGTTCACGGCATCCCTGGCGCGAACGCTCGATATCCAGCTTGAAAAACAGACTCATTATCAAGTCGGCGCCGACATGAATCTGTATGAAATGGGCACCACGGTTAACGAAGATGCACCCAATCCTGTGTACACCTTTGGTCCTCTGGAAGATCATTTGAGCATCCCGGGTGTAGACGCCGCAACGCGTGTGGGACGTTATAAGTTTTCCGCGCTGGTCGCCACGGGAAATCTGCAAGGGACATTTCTTGGCATCGATCGGCTCGGGTTTCCAAGCGCCGCCTACTGGCAGCGAGATTTTGCGAAGGAACAACTAGGCGTTCTGATGAACGAGCTCGCCGCCCATCCAAAAGGGATTCTGGTTCCCGAAAGCTTGCTCAGTAAATACAAACTTAAAGTCGGCGACACACTGCGCAGCGCGATTACCACGGGCGTCGCCGGGGAATCGATTCCGTTGGATGCGACCATCGTTGGTTCCTTCAAGCTGTTTCCCACTTGGTATCCCGAAAATGGACCGATCATCGTCGGCAACCTCGAAGAATTATTCTTGTCTGCCGGCGCAGAATATCCACATGAAGTCTGGCTGGGAACGTCGCGCAATGCTGACCCGGAAGCAATTGCATACTCTGTGCGCGGCTTCAGCATCATGCTCGACCAGCAGGCAGATCAGTCCAGGCTGGTGCAAAATGGATTGAACACCATCGTCAAAGAGTGGAAATCGGCCGAACTGAATATCGGCGCCGAACAACGCCGCCCGGAGAGGCAGGGATTGTTCGGGTTGCTTTCCGTCGGGTTTATCGCTTCGGCGTTGCTCACCGTGTTAGGTTTTCTGCTGTACGCGCTGTTCTCCTTCCGGCGCCGCTTTATCGAGATGGGCATGTTGCGGGCGATTGGTCTTTCCATGCGACAGATGACTTCCCTGCTCGCGGCGGAGCTGGCTTTCCTGGTGCTGCTCGGTATCGGCGTTGGAACAGCGCTGGGGGTGTTCGCCAGCCGCTTATTCGTTCCATTTTTGCAAATCGGTGCCAGCGCCCAGTCGCAGTATCCTCCCTTTCAAATTGAAATTGCCTGGGGTTCCATCGCACAAATTTATGTGTTGTTCTTCGTGCTTTTCCTCGTAGCATTGAGTGCTCTCTCTGCTTTGCTGGTGAGGATGAAGATCTTCCAGGCAATTAAGTTAGGAGAGACCACGTAGGGTGGGTTTGTAACCCGCCTATGCGGGATGCCCGCACCACGATATCATGATGACTGAACCTTTGATCGTTTGCGAAAACCTCGTCAAGATCTATCGCCTCAACCAGGAGGGCAGCGCGTCGCTGGAAGTGCAGGCGCTCCAAGGACTCGACATCACGGTGACCGGTGGCGAGATGGTTGGCGTGGTCGGCGCGAGCGGCAGCGGCAAATCTACGCTGCTCAACATTCTCGGCGGATTAGACCGTCCTACCGGAGGACGCGCCGTTGTGGGCACGCAAGATTTGGGCCACTTGAGCGAACGCGCGATGGACGAGTATCGCCGAACGACCGTTGGTTTTATCTGGCAGCAGGGTGCGCGCAATCTGATTCCGTATCTCACAGCAATCGAAAACATTGAATTACCACTTACACTTTCCGGGCAGGCGGGCAAATGGACCCGTGCCCGCGCTCTGGAACTGCTACAACTTGTTGGTATGACCGAAAGAAAGGATCATCGACTCGAAGAGTTATCGGGCGGTGAACAACAGCGCATCGCGATTGCTATCGCTCTGGCAAATCGTCCAAGGTTGTTGCTGGCAGATGAACCGACAGGAGAATTGGATACTGCCACTGCGCAAGCCGTCTACGATCTCTTGCGCGACCTAAATAAGCAACTCGGACTCACGATGGTGATTGTCAGTCACGACCCAGGGATTGCCCGTCACGTGGACCGTGTCGTCGCAGTGCGGGATGGCAAGCTGGCGAGTGAAACGGTCCGTGTGCAAAAGGTGGATAGCGACGAACACCATCTGGTGGAACTGGCTGTCCTCGATTCGGCCGGACGTGTACAACTGCCGCGTGAGTATCTAGAGCATTTCGATATCAAACGCCGGGTGTTGATCGAGGCTTCCGAAGAGGGCATCCTCATCCGCCGGCCGGATGGTGATCATCATGGGGAAGTCCGAAGCTCTTCGTCCGGCGAACAGCAGATGGCTGAGTCAGAAGCGCCGCGCATCCCATCCAAGTTCAATCGAATGTGGCAAACTATGAAATCTAAAGTGACGCGAGGCATCAAGCGATGACACCCGTCATTCAGACCCAAGATTTGTGGCGCGTGTATACGTTGAAAAACGGTGCGAAAGTTCCCGCGCTGCGGGGATTAAATTTGGACGTGGAAGCAGGATCGTTCGTCACATTGAAGGGGCGCTCCGGCAGTGGCAAAACTACGTTATTGAATTGCCTTGCCGGTCTCGACCGGCCCACCTCGGGAAGTGTAAGCGTCCTTGGTCATGACCTAGTGAACATGAGCGATCAGGAATTGACCGTCTGGCGTCGCGAGCAGATCGGGCTCGTATTCCAATCGTTCGGTTTGCTACCAACGCTTTCGGCGTATGAAAAAATTGAGCTCTTATTGCGCATCAAAG
>DATHUN010000593.1:0-4965 GCA_035462205.1 Anaerolineales bacterium | reverse complement strand
ATTGATCTACAGAAGTGTCTTGAGGCACTGATGAATTCAACGCGACCGCCGGACGAACTGATCATTGTTGACGATGCTTCCAGCGATGGATCTGCTCAATTGGCAGCGAGATTTGGCACAGTCGTGGTTTGCCAAAATCACCGCCCCATGGGACCGGCCAGAGCGCGAAACCTAGGGTCAGCGCGATCACAAGGTGATGTTTTACTTTTCCTGGACGCTGACGTTATGGTCCATAACAACACGTTGGCATTAATAGAGCGCCATTTTATGGAGCATCCGGAAATTGCTGCACTATTCGGCTCCTATGATGATCACCCGCTTCATCAGAACTGGGTTTCGTTATATAAGAACTTACAGCACCATTTTGTTCATCACCAGAGCCAGAGAGAGGCATCCAGCTTCTGGACGGGTGTTGGTGCCGTACGCCGGGATGTATTTCTTGGGCTTGGGGGGTTTGCTTCGAGTTATTCACGGCCGTCGATCGAAGATATTGAGCTTGGAGTTCGGCTCAAAGCCTCCGGATATCGTATCCACTTGTGCCCGGATGTCCAGGTGACGCATTTGAAACGCTGGAATATATATAGCCTGCTGCGTACGGATATCCTGGATCGGGCGATTCCATGGACACGCTTGATTTATTCTTCATCCCAGTTACCGACGGAGCTTAACCTCGATTGGAAAAGCCGGCTCAGCGCACTCTGTGTTTGGGGACTTCTTATTCTTGTTAAACTCGGTTTATCGTTCCCTTTCGCCTGGATCGGTGTTACTTCTTTGGCGGGATTTCTCATTGCCGCAAACTTCCCACTCTATCGTTTTTTCTTTCAAAGAGGTGGTCTATGGTTTGCCAGCGGGGCAGTGTTATTGCACTTTTTCTACTTCTTCTACAGCAGCTTAACCTTTGGATTAGTCTCAATAGAGTATCTTGTCTCGAAAAAAAATCAAAAAGCAAGCATATCTCACAGTTCGATGGGGCATTAGAGAACAATCATGGAACACAAACAAACGCGACAAGTAGTTATTATCGGTGGAGGCCCCGCAGGCCTGACGGCTGGATACGAATTAACGAAACACAATATTCCGCTCGTCGTACTCGAACAGTACGACAAAGTTGGGGGCCTGGCCCGAACAGAAAACTACAAAGGTTATCGCTTCGATATGGGCGGTCACCGATTCTTTACCAAGTCGGCATCCGTCAATCAGATGTGGCACGAGGTGCTGGGGGACGAATTTTTGCGCCGGCCGCGCCTCTCCAGGATTTTTTATCAGGATAAATTCTTCTTATATCCTCTTAAGATCTGGAATTCGCTTTCTGGTCTTGGTCCCTGGCAGGCCATCTTAATTATTTTGAGTTTCATCCGCTGGCAAATTTTTCCCTACAAAAAAGAGGAAACCTTTGGGCAGTGGGTAACCAATCGATTTGGCAAGCGCTTATTTGAGATTTTCTTTAAAACGTATACAGAGAAGGTATGGGGTATCCCATGCTCGGAGTTGAAGGCTGAATGGGCGGCGCAAAGAATAAAAAATCTCTCCCTCAAGAATGCCTTGCTGAGCACGATTGTCAAGCCGGGTGATTCCATCGCAACGTTGGTTGAAGAGTTCCACTACCCCCGCTTTGGTCCTGGCATGATGTGGAATGAGGTCAAGAATCAGATTGAGAAGCGCGAAGGAAAAGTGATGCTGAACAGTTCCGTGACACGCATCCATCGCACCGGGAATTGTATCGACTATGTGGTGATATCCCAAAATGGGTCAGGTGAGCAAATTGTGCCCGGAACAGATTTCATCTCCAGTATGCCGATTTCTGAATTCATTAAGAAACTCGATCCTGTTCCGACAAATGTGCTCAACGCTGCTAATGAGCTCAACTACCGCGACTTTCTGACCGTCTGTTTGATCGTCAACAAGACTGAGTTATTCCCGGACAACTGGATCTATATCCATTCCCCAGAGGTAAAGGTCGGGCGCATCCAGAATTTCAAGAATTGGAGCCCTGATATGGTCCCGGATCTCTCGAGCACCAGCGTCGGGATGGAATATTTTTGTACCGAGGGTGATAATCTGTGGAATATGTCAGATGCCGATTTGATCCAGCTGGGGAAGCGAGAATTGGAACGAATCGGGCTCGCAGAGGCACGCGATATCGTGGATGGTTGTGTATTCCGCGTCCCTAAAGCCTATCCAATCTATGATTCCGACTATGCCGAGCATCTTCAGATCGTCCGGGACTTTGTGGATGGGCTGGAGAACTTTCAGACGATAGGCAGGAACGGCTTACATCGCTACAACAACCAGGATCATTCGATGATCACAGGTATGCTGGCAGTCCGTAACCTCCTGTTTGGCGAAAATTATGATCTATGGAGCGTTAACGCAGATGCGGAATATCACGAAGAGATCCGATATGACGGAAAGCTAAAATCCATAGAGAGTCTGAAAGAGAATATTACTCATATCTTCCCCCGTCTGGATCCTGTGGCTCTTGGCCTTTCGTTCGGCATAACAGCCGGAATATTGATCTTCGCGGCTACACTTTTTCTGGTGATTAAGGACGGAGGCATTGCAGGTCCATATCTGGCATTGTTGAGTAACTACCTGCCTGGATTTGCAGTCACGTTCTGGGGGGCGGTGATCGGGTTACTTGACCTGTTCATTCTGGGATTTTTTGTTGGATCGATCATGGCTTCTCTAAGGAACCTGGCGGTCTTTATGGCTGCGCGGGTCATTCATCGAGATCTTGAGCTTTATCATCTCCGAAGGCTTTTTGATTTCATCTAAAAAATATCACGGGTCATTTGGGCGTCGGGCCGATTTGTCACGACCCTGCCCATCATGAAGGAACAAGGCATAATGCAGGAAGATAATAACGCCATCGAAAGATTGGTACTCATCAAGCTCATGCGTTTGAATGGTGTGATTCTGGGACTCGTTCTGGGACTGGTTTTTGGGTTTGGCATTTTTATCGCGACCATCATTTTGCTGATCAAGGGAGGACAGCAGGTGGGACCACACCTGGCCTTTTTAGGACAATTTTTTATTGGTTATCAAGTCACGTTTGTAGGAAGTCTTATTGGTTTACTTTATGGTTTGCTTCTCGGATTTGTTGTTGGTTTTGTGATTGCGGAGTTGTATAACTGGATGGCTAATTTCAGAGAGAAGCGGCGGTCGCGAAGCGGGTAACGTATGTCTCAAACAATTCTGTTGATACTTGCGATCCCTATAGCTGCAATCCTGCTGGTGTTCACGATCCGCCGGATCCTATTTACACTGGCGATTCTGCCATCTGTTGACCTGGTTAGCCAACATCCTACTCCCGATCATGGATGCCTGCCCGAGGTGCTGATCCTTGTCCCGTGCCGAGATGAGCGGAGCATGGTTCCGGGTCTATGTCAGGCTTTAGCGCAACTGGATTATCCGGGCGAGAGGCTTCAGGTGGTGTTGATCGATGATGCATCCATGGATGGAACGGGCCTGGTGATGGAGCAGCAGGCAGCCGAACGGCCCGGCTGGAACGTGTTGCCACTTTTTACCAACGTAGGGAAAGCACGCGCGCTAAATATCGCCTTGGACCGTTTCCCGTTCGGGGAGATTGTTTATATCTTTGACGCCGATCACCGACCGGATCCCCAAGCGTTACGACGGGGCGTCCGATATTTTTTCGCACCTCGAGTGTCCGCAGTCACGGGTTTTACCCGGGTTGTCAATCCACTTGCCAGCCCAAGCGCGTTTTACTCCACTGTAGAAAGCTACACCAACCAACTGGTTACCATGCGGGCAAAGGATCGTCTCGGACTCGCCCCAGCACTGCTCGGATCCAATTGTGCATATCGACGCGAGCTTTTGATTGCTTCGGGTGGATTCAGAAACGGATCCTTCTCTGAGGATTCTGATCTAACGGTCACCTTCTACCGGGCAGGCTACAGAATTCGCTTTGCCCAGGACGCGATCTCCAGCCAGCAAGTGCCTCAGTCTATGGATGGATATCTTAAACAGCATATCCGCTGGGGTCGCGGCTTGAACGACGTTGCCAAGGTACATGCTTGGAAGGTCTTGACGGACGAAAAGTTAACTCTGCCACTGCGGGTGGAGCTTTTACTGTTTGCTGCCGGCTACCTGGATCGCCTGGCATTGCTAAGTGCGTTACTCCTTATGGTCTTTTCTTATCTCCTTGGAAGCGCGCTCGTTTTTCCCCTGCTTGAAGTCATTCTGTTTTCACTAGCGACCCCGCTCGGCCAGGTTGTCGCTCTTTTTTTCAAAGAGCGGATGGGTATGGCGATGTGGATTCGGTTGCCACTGATTCCTTTGTTCTTCGCTTTCGATATTTTCGCCGCCGTACGATCCATGCTAGAGACGCTGTTGAACCAGCCGCGCTTATGGACGAAGACACAACGCGAGGAAGTCCCTTAAGATGAAGACGATCGCCGTCTGTATCATCAACTACAACACTCGTGATCTACTGCGAGAATGCCTTCACTCGATTTTGGTACAGGACGCTGATGAAATCGTTGTCGTTGACAACGCATCTAGAGATTGCAGCGTGGAAATGATGAGGACAGAATTTCCCTCGATCACGCTGATCGCACTGGGGAAGAATCTTGGTTTCGGTGCGGCCTCTAATCGGGGAATAAAAGCATGCTACGCTGAGCAAATCGTTTTACTCAACGCTGATACGCGGATGCAGCCCGGTTCACTTCAAGCGTTGCGTCACTATCTGGAGAACCATCCCCAGGCCGCCATCATTGGACCGCGTCTCCTCAATCCGGATAGTACGCTGCAAACGTCGTGTTTTCACTTCCCTACTCCGCTTCACATTCTCCTGTATATCTCTGGCCTGTACCGGTTGATGCCTCGCCTCCCAATTCTGAAACAACGCACTCTGCAGAAAATGACGAGTGAATCGGCACGGCCTGTGCCGTGGATCCTAGGTGCAGCCCTTGCATTTCGGCGTGAAACATTTGAGGGGCTAGG
>DATHUN010000592.1:0-8735 GCA_035462205.1 Anaerolineales bacterium | reverse complement strand
AACCATCCGCGCCACGGCCTCGGCTTGGGGCATGGGTGGTAAAGCGACAGACGTCTCCTGGATCCTTGGCAAACTTGGCGTGCCAACACATGCGCTCGGATTTGCCGCGGGACCGAACGGCCTGCGCATGGAAGCCATGCTGCGCGAGCGCGGCGTCGAGACGGACTTCGTCTGGGTGGAAGGCGAGACGCGACTGAACACGGTGCTGGTGGTTCCTGGCAAGGGACAATCAACGATCACCACTTCGAGTCTGCAAGTCTCCCCGCGGCACCTCGCAGAATTCACTGCTCACTATGAAAAAGCTTTGGAAGTTGCATCCTGTGTGGTGATGGGCGGCAGCCTTCCCGGCGGCGTTCCCGTCGAGTTTTATGAGGGAACGATCGCTCAGGCACATAAACATAGTGTGCCGGTGATCTTCGACTCAAGCGGACCATCCCTCGCGGTGGGGATTAAGAGCCGTCCCGATTTGATCAAACCCAACCAGGCAGAGTTATTTGACTTGCTGGGCTATCGTCCGGCCTCACAGCAGGAAGTGCAGCAAGCGGCTGAAAAGCTCTGTGAGCAGTTCGGCGTCAACCTGATCGTTACCTTGGGTGAAGAGGGCGCCATCGCAGTATTTCACGACCGCTCTTATTTTATCCATCCGCTATCGATAGAGGTGGTCAGCGCGGCCGGCGCCGGAGATGGTGTTTTAGCAGGCATGGCTCTTGCCTTGGAGCGCAAGGAACCACTCCTCTACGGTTTGCAGCACGCGTTTGCTCTGGCAGGTGCTATTTTGAAAACACTGGCAACCGCGGATTTTCGAATTGAGGATTATCAAGAACTGCTTTCCCAGATCAAGATCACGCCTCTGTAATGTCACTCCCTAGAAGAGTATGAGATTAAGTCATAGATTCTTCGTCGCCGCTAAAGCGGCTCCTCAGACTGACACGAAAGAGAATTTTATAAAGGTGAATCATGAAAATTACAGTTATCGGAGGCGGGGGCGTGCGTGGACCCTTGTTTGTAGCTTCCGCCCTCCGGCGGGCAAACTCTATCGGTCTGGATGAAATCTCTTTGATGGATATCCACTCGGATAAGTTGGAGATCATGGCTGCGATCAGCCGTCAGATTGGCGTGATGATGGAGAGCCCGGTTCGTATCACCCATACCACCGATGCGGTCGCCGCCCTCGACGGCGCATCCCACGTGGTGACGGCGATCCGCGTCGGCGACGAGATGGGACGCGTGCTCGATGAGCGGCTCGCTCTCAAGCATGGTGTCCTCGGCCAGGAGACAACCGGTCCTGGCGGGTTTGCGATGGCGATGCGTAGCATCCCGGCAATCGAACAATACGCGGCGCTGATGAACAAACTCTGCCCCCAGGCTTGGCTGTTCAACTTTACCAATCCCGCCGGTTTGGTGACCCAGGCAATACGCAACCAGGGTTTCCAACGCATCGTTGGGATTTGCGATGGCGCGAATGAGGCGCAGCATCAGGTGGCAAATTGGCTCAAACTAGATTATCGCCAACTGCGTCCCGAGGTATTCGGCTTGAACCATCTTTCGTGGACGCGCAGTATTATGCATAGCGAGCAGGAAGTTTTGCAGCCGCTCTTGAACGACGCTGATTTCCTGGCTTCGTCTTCGCTCCAAGTATTCCAGCCCGCGTTGGTCCGTCAATTCGGGCTGTGGTTGAACGAGTATCTTTACTATTTTTATTACTCCGAAAAAGCCGTGGAGCAGATTCTGGGGGATGGCAAAACGCGCGGCGAGGAAATCCTCGAATTGAATAAACGTTTGATGGAACAATTGGCGGATCTAGATGTCGTTCATAATCCAGAGAAGGCACTTGCAGTCTACCAGGGTTATAACGACCGCCGCGGCGCGACGTACATGCACTATGCCCGCCCGGATGCACCCTCTTTAGATCAGGCAGATCAAAACGCGGATGCGTCTGCACCAAGGCAGTTCGACGCGGCCGCAGGCGAAGGCTATGCTGGCGTCGCCCTCGATATCATCCAGGGATTGGAGGGCAGCGAACCGGTGTATACAGCGCTCAACCTTCCCAATGAAGGTGCCATTGCATGCATGACTGCGGACGATGTCGTCGAAGTCAGTTGCGTAGTAGACGCCAATGGAATTCATCCTCTGCCGATCGGTCAGGTACCGGAACATCAGGAATTGCTCATGCGCTCGGTGAAATACTATGAAAAGCTGGCGGTCCAGGCTATTTTGGAGCGCTCGCGTGAAAAGGCGATTATGGCGCTGACGGTCCATCCCTTGGTGATGTCTTATTCACGCGCTACGGTGCTCGTGGATGAGTATTTGGCTGCCCACCGACAATACGTCGGTGAATGGCATTAGCATATGTTTGACGTTCTTTTGCCCAGCGCCTATTTCTGCGATCTGATCTTTACGGGCTTGCCGGACGTCCCCAGGCTAGGAGATGAGGTTTTCTGTCAGGGACTGAAAGTCGTACCAGGCGCGGGATTTATTCCTGCTGTGGCGCTCACGCGGCTCGGACTCGATGTGGGTTGGGCATGCGATTTTGGAAATGATTTCTTCAGCCGCTATGCGCTCGAGGAGGCCGGCAGGCAGAATCTCGATTCCCAGTTATTTCGACACCACGACCGGCCGCTACAAGCCGTCACGGTCGCTTACTCATTTGCTCATGAGCGCGCCTTTCTTAGTTACATCGACCCATTGCCTGCTACGAACTTGACCGAGCTGGTAGAGCAGCAACCGGCGCGCTGCCTTTTGTTGATGTCCTTGCGCTATGGTCCCGATTTCCTCGCAGCCGTGGAAGCTGCTCACGCCCAGGGGGCGGTTGTCTTCATGGATGCACAGGTACACGACAATGCCACTTTGACTGATCCGGACGTTGTAGCTGCTTTGCAAGCCATTGATATCTTCGTGCCCAACCAAAGGGAAGCACTTCAGCTCACGGGGGAAAAGGATGCTGAGCTGGCACTACAGCGTTTAGCGGAGCTGACTCCGACCGTCGTCATCAAATTAGGCGCAGAGGGCGCAATTGCCCAAAGTCAAGGACAACGGGTACGCATGCCTGGGCTTGCGGTCAGCGCGTTGGATACCACCGGAGCTGGAGATAACTTCGACTGCGGTTTTTTGTATGGCTGGCTAAGAGGTTATGCATTGGAAGGTTGCGTGCGCTGTGCAAATTTCTGCGGTAGCCGTTCCACAACGGCTCACAGCGGCTGGGAAGCCTCTCCCACAGTACGTCAGTTGGAAGAGTACTTGCTGCAGCAAACGAAAACATCTTAGATTACGCCGTAGTTGTAATCACTCCGCGAGTCATACAAGTGCTGCAGGAGCTTCAGGCGCGGCATCCACCGCAGATATTGATATCTCATCGTCGACATACAAAGGTGGGGATGTTGGTGTAAACTCAAACCGTTCGCAGGTTCCTCGGATTCGATTCGCCAATAATTTGGAACCCTCAAGGGTGGATGCAAAGGAATCGGTCCGACATGCCCGCTCGACCCTGTGAAAGAAGCAGAAAACCAATCCAGAAAGTAGTGAGGATGTGATATGGAAGATTCCTTTAGCGGCTCACCGAATCCTGAATCATCCCAGCCACAAGATCCCGAGGAACCCGTTTGGACCTACCGCGGTTATCGCTTGAAAACCAGCGAGTTCGTCACGGCGATGGTGCATCTCTTCCGGGCTGAGATCCAGCGCGCCAATGTCTGGCGCCAGCGACTCGATACGACGACGAATTGGGCAGTGATTGCCACCGGTGCAACGCTGTCGATTTCTTTTAGCCAGCCGAGTGTGCATCACGGTGTCATTATCCTGAATACCCTGCTCGTGACGTGGTTCCTGTTCATCGAATCGCGGCGCTATCGTTATTATGAATTATGGAGTTACCGCGTGCGTTTGATGGAAACGGATTTTTATGCCGCCATGCTCGTGCCGCCCTTCCATCCCTCGCCCGAATGGGCAGAAAGTCTCGCAGAAAATCTGTTGATGCCCAGTTTCCCCATCTCGATGTGGGAGGCATTCGGCAGGCGCTTGCGGCGGAATTATTTGTGGATCTTTTTGATCCTGTTTATTTCGTGGATGGGGAAAAGCTATCTTTTTCCGGAACCGGCCCAAACGCTGCAGGAATTTGTCTCCCGCGGAGCGGTGGGACCCATTTCGGGAACCATCATCGTGGCATTCGGGCTCATCTATCATCTCTTCCTGTTATCGATTGCGATCGCCACGGTGGGGATGACAAAAGCCTCCGGCGAAATCCTTCCGCGTTACGGTATGGCAACCGGTCACGAGGAGCAGGCTCACGCGGATCGCCTCAAAGGCATTCGCGCCTGGCTGTACCCGCAGCACCGCCGTCAGCAACTTTTGGCGCTGATCATTACAGACAAGGCCGAGTCCGTCTCTCATCGCATCCTCAGCGATTTGGGGCGCGGCGTGACGGCACTTTCTGGGAAGGGCATGTATAGCGGACAGGATCGATCCGTGCTCATGTGTGCATTAACGGTGACAGAGGTTCACAACTTGAAACATGCCGTCGTAAATGAAGACCCTCATGCATTTGTGGTGGTATCGGCTGCCCAAGAGATTATGGGACGTGGGTTTAATCCGCTCAGCGAAACTTAGGTTGGTCTGGCTGGTTCGTTTGGATTTTTTCTTAACGTGATTAAGTTCTGAAGCCTGGCTGATCTCAGGTATCAAACGCTTACATTGATATCGGATAGACACATCTTCTCTCTGTACAGGATGCAAACCTAGGAAATTACTATGAAGTTCACCGACGGCTATTGGCAAATGCGACCAGGTTTCGAGGCGCATTATGCGGCACAGGTTCATGAAGTGGAAATCGAATCGGGCGCAATGACCATCTCCGCACCCACGCGAGTGTTGAAATCTCGTGCAGATACGCTCGGCGTGCCTGTTCTTACGATCCGTTTTTCTTCGCCGATGGAAAATGTCATTCGGGTGCAAATCGCCCATCACAAAAGTGAAATTGCTCGCCACCCGGAATTTATTTTGCATCATTTGGATAGTCTCATGCCTGTTATTACTGAGGATGATAAGTCTGCTGTCCTAACCAGCGGTCAACTATCTGTGCACGTTCCCAAAGGTGAAAGTTGGAGGGTGGAATTTAAAGCCGATGCACAAATTCTTACCTCCAGTGGCTGGAGGGGAATAGGCTATGTCGATACACCTGAGGGAAGATTTGTCCATGAGCAGTTAAATCTCGGTGTTGGAGAATATGTCTACGGCTTGGGAGAACGATTTTCGGCATTTGTGAAGAATGGGCAGGTGGTAGATATTTGGAATGAAGATGGCGGCACGAGTAGTGAACAGGCATATAAAAATATCCCGTTTTACCTGACAAACCGTGGTTATGGTGTCTTGGTCAACCATCCAGAAAGAGTTTCCTTTGAAATCGCCTCCGAAAAAGTGGAGCGAGTCCAGTTCAGCGTGCCAGGCGAAAATCTAGATTATTTTTTGATCTATGGCCCAAGCCCGAAAGAAATTCTCGAGCGCTACACCGCGCTGGTGGGGAAACCGGCTCTGCCACCTGCTTGGTCGTTTGGTCTATGGCTTTCTACATCCTTTACTACAAACTATGACGAGCCTACCGTCACAAGCTTTATTCGCAAAATGGCTGACTATGGAATTCCATTGCATGTTTTCCACTTTGATTGTTTCTGGATGAAGGAATTTCACTGGTGTGATTTCACCTGGGATGAGCGCTGCTTCCCGGATCCAGAAGGTATGCTGAAGCGATTGAAGGAATACGGTCTGCATATTTGTGTTTGGATCAATCCGTATATAGCGCAACGTTCCTCGTTATTCGACGAAGCAGTGGGGTCCGGATATTTGCTCAAGAAACCCGATGGCACCATCTGGCAAACGGACCAGTGGCAGGCTGGCATGGGGATCGTGGATTTCACGAATCCGGAGGCCTGCAAATGGTTTCAGTCCAAATTGCGTGCATTATTGGCGATGGGTGTCGATACTTTTAAAACAGATTTTGGGGAGCGGATTCCCACCGATGTAGTGTATTTTGATGGTTCTGATCCGCAGCGGATGCACAACTATTACACCTATCTGTACAACAAAACTGTGTTCGAGCTTTTACAGGAGGTCCGTGGAGAAAAGGATGCTCTTGTATTCGCCCGTTCGGCCACCGTCGGGGGACAGCAATTCCCTGTCCATTGGGGCGGCGACTCTACGGCGACGTTTGAGTCGATGGCGGAGAGTCTGCGTGGAGGGCTTTCTTTAGGGTTATCGGGTTTCGGTTTTTGGAGTCACGACATTGGTGGTTTTGAAAAGACCGCCAATGCGGATGTCTACAAACGCTGGATCGCCTTCGGTCTGCTTTCTTCGCACAGCCGTTTACATGGCAATTCGTCTTACCGCGTCCCCTGGGAATATGATGAAGAAGCAGTGGATGTACTCAGGAAGTTTACCCAGCTCAAATGTAGCTTGATGCCCTATCTTTATCAAGCGGCACGCCAGGCACACGAAAAAGGGACGCCCATGCTGCGCGCCATGTTTCTTGAATTCCCGGAAGACCCCGCCTGTACGTATCTAGACTGCCAATATATGCTAGGTGACGCGTTGCTTGTCGCGCCGGTATTCACGCATGATGGGAGTGTAAATTATTACGTGCCTGCGGGAATATGGACAAATCTTCTAAACGGCGAGACGGTCCACGGTCCGGGTTGGAAGCGCGAAGAACATACTTTTATGAGCTTGCCCCTGCTCGTTCGCCCGAATACAATTTTGCCGGTAAGCGGTGGCATCGACCGTCCCGACTATGACTTTAGCGAAGATGTGATCCTGAAGATTTTCCAACTCACGGAGGGAAAACAAGTGCGAGTCGAAATTCCGAATCTAAACGGTGACGTCGAAACAACCTTTGAGGTGCAACGCGAGGATGGAATCATTCGTATTGCACGACAGGGCTTATCCAAGCCTTGGAAAGTTTTATTTGTAAATGCTTCTGCCGCGGAATCGGAACTTCCTTCCGAAGAAACTGCGGAAGGAAGATTGTTTTCCGTGGATCGTGCCACGGATATTGTCGAAATCAAAACATCGCCAGAATAAGCATCCGGCATTGACGACGGGTTTTTGCGGAGATCAAAAACTCAAGTTATCCAGGCTGTCGGCAAAACTCACGATGAATTTGCCATCAGTGAACTCGATCTTTGCGGCATGACATTTGCTTGCAAGATGCGGCATCCTTGCCTTGATGTGGGCGAAGGCGATCGCTTCGATTGCCTGTCCGAGAGTCATGTTTGAGCGGACGACCGTTTCACCATCCGGCATATAAAGGGCATGCCGTAACAAAAAGTTCGGATCCAAAACAACCTGGGAGCCATGCTCACGCGGTTTGATAGAGTTGTTGCTCGTTTTTAACACTTGTCATCTCCATATCAAATGCTCTTTGGGCGCGGTTCAGGATTGTTGCCACAACTTTCCCGTAATATTGCCCTTTGGTATCGCAGATATTGAAGAGGGCATTGCCCTGCTCATCCAAATCGCCAGGATAGTAGCCGGGGAAGCAAAAGAGATCGCCACTCTTGCCTTCCACACCATTAAGTTCGATTTCCAAGTTGACCGCACCGCAATTATGTTCCACCCTCATCACGTCAACGACGCGTTGACCGTCTGCTCCGTTCAAATAGTTGGCATTACGTGAAAACAAAGGCATCAGATCGTCAAGAAAATGCTCTACATCCTTCGAATCGGGAATCGTATTGAACTTCCATACATAGATTGTCATTTTTCCTCTTCTGTGTTCTGCTATTTACCAGTTTCACCAATTTACGTATAGAACACATGTTCTAGTATTATACCTTATAAATTGACAAAATGTGTCAAGTTCGAAAAATCTAATCTTCGCTTAAACAAAACACGGACTTCTAGCGAGGTTTGGGCTGTTTTCCGAATGTTATAATCCGCGCTGTGCGTGGACGACTGCTTCCACTTTTAATCCTTGGAACTCTGGCTCTATGTCTGCTGGGGGCATTGGCATATAACCTTCCACCGATTCATGATCGGCTGGCATGGCGCCTGGACAATGTCCGAGTTGCCATCAAGCGTTATTTCAATCCGCCCGAGCAGGCTGTCTTTGTTCCGCAGGAACAAGTCGATGCTATCGTACAGGCGACACTAACAGCGATGGCTCCGACGGGCACGCCGACAGCTTTGGCCGGCGTCACCGACCCGCCTTCGCCGATACCGATGCCCAGCGTTGTACCGACTTCCATCCCGCAAAGCGTTTCTTTGCAGGGAATTCGCCACGAATATCAGAAATTCAATAACTGCGCGCCGACCAATCTTTCCATGGCGCTTTCGTATTGGGGTTGGCAGGGCGACCAGTTTGTGACCCGCGAATATCTCCGCCCGAATTATGAAGTGGATGATAAGAACGTCAATCCGTTTGAGATCGTGGATTATGTCAAGAAGAATACCCAGTTTGATGCAGTCTGGCGCGTAGGTGGCAATCTGCAATTACTGAAGCAGTTGGTCGCAGCAGGTTTCCCCGTGTTAATCGAAAAGGGGCTGGATGAAGATGCATGGCTGGGTCATTACCAGACCATCAGCGGCTATAACGATGCGAAAAATAGTTTCCTCGTGTTCGACTCGTATCAAGGCCCAGCGGAAGCATATGCTGTACACTATGACACCGTTGCTCAGTATTGGCGTCACTTCAACTTTGTCTATATCGTGATCTTTCCTCGTGAGCGCACAGTGGAAGTCAATTCCATCCT
>DATHUN010000591.1:0-2177 GCA_035462205.1 Anaerolineales bacterium | reverse complement strand
ACCGGCATCAATTCAGCACGTATCGCAACAATGGAGCATTTAAATCCTATTTAGTTTACAAATCCAATCTTGGATTACAGGGGATACTTTATGGGCTTGCCGACCAAGTTCTACCCATCCCTGGAGATCAAAATTTAAGCTATTCCGCCTCTTTACCGCCTTGCTGTCTGCAATCGTCTTTGGACTCATAGTCACCGTATTCGCTATGGAATTTGGATTTCTTTCGGGCCTATTAACACTGGCATTTACCATTGTTTCGATGTGGATTGTGCTTCCGGCGGGAAGTATATTTTGGGATTACTGGGCTTTCTACGCGCCGTTCCTAGCAAGCGCGTATCTGCTGGCAGATGCAGCGAAGACAGGCGAATATCGCTCAGGCAAAATTCACACGATCCTCTTCCTGGCTGTTCTAGTCAAAGTTCTATTGAGTGGTTTCGATCTGACTACCACAGTATTAGTGATGGCAACTGTTCCATTTATTTATCATGCCGTTTACCACCAGTGGGACATCAGAACCTTTCTCGTGCGTATGGTAAACGTTGGAATCGTCCTCTTGGCAGGGACGGTTACGGGATTGATCGTATTAGGGCTGCAGATTATGGCCAACGAGGGATCCGCCTCCAATGCTTACACGTACCTGTTGAATCGTTTTACCAGCCGTACAGGCGGTGATTACGAATACTATAGATGCCGCTTAAGTCCATCGCATTGCTGGCATCCACCTGGTATTCCATCCTCTCGCCCATCTCATGGTATGTCACATTCAGACCCCATTCCTTCATTCATACCCATGTCAATACGATGGGATGGCAGATGCCCTTTACTCTGTTAGGCTTTGCCTTATGCGGTTTTGTGATCAGCGACTTTTTTATAAACCGGCAACGGCTTTTGGTTACTTCATCACCTGTGTCCGCATCACAAACCGATTGACTCCACCAAAGCGATACTTGTATTCTTCATCTCCGCGCATGAAGTCGAATTCCGAGCGTCCGTTTTCACAACACCATTGAATAACATGCGCCAGCAGCACCCAACCGGGCGAGAGCTCCATGTGCTCTCGCCCGACACCCGAGTTATAACCCCACAGTTTATTTTTATAATCGAAATTCAGTGATGCGGCCGCTTTGTCTCCATTGACTTCCAGGAATCCCAGCCAAAGATAACCGCGCTGGAACGCGTTGCGAATCGTAACCGTCATCTGCTCGCGCATTTCAGGGTGCAGGAATTTTTCCTTGTTGGGGTCTTGCACCATAAGATCGAAAAAAGCATTCATTTCAGATTCAATATCCGCAGTCGAATCGAGTATGTGAAAACGGACGTTCTTCTCGCTTTCGGCGGCGCGGCGCATCTTGCGGCGGATTTCATGGCGCTGTTTCTTATCTATGCGCGAGAGATATTCCTCGAACGATCCATTCAAGGGGATTCGCGGTGTCGGACGATAGATCTCTTCGTGATGACTCCAGCCGCGTTTTTCAGACTCGGCTTTCAACACAGCTAAGGTGGGAGAGGAATCGGGCAGGTTATACCAGTCAAGCGCAGACCAATCATTGGCGGCGGGAGAGGCGAGAAAATCCAAAAGTCCAGAGACGAAGCGGGCATGGTCATCTGCGCGCACAATCAAATCTAAATAGTCAGAAATTTCGATACTGCCGACCAGCATCAGGGCGCGCTGACCATCATAGTCAGCGAGGAAGAGCGGCGCTATGCCAACGAGTTGATCGTTTTCCGTAGCTGAGACTAAAACCAATTCTGCCAAATTCCATTCCCCACCCCCCAGAGTTTTCCACCATTCACTTAAATATTCATGACGTGAGAACGGTGTGTCGATAATACTTTGTTCCACGAGCGCGTTCCATGTGCTTTCAGAAAACTCTGAAAAATCCTTGTGCAAAATATAATCCATGAAAATTTTTATCCTTGATAGCGATGTATCGTTCATCCCGCAATGAAATTTTACCAGTATAATGATAGCAACCCTTTGTTCATTCTTACGCTGTGGCTACTTTCGATTTAACGATCCTCCCCATTCATCGAATCAACGGACAGGAATTCGCTGACCTGCCTGGCTTGCTGGCTGTCACACCACCGCGACGGACGGCGCGTGGGCGCGAAACCGACTCGCTCCTTGCCTATCTGACTCTGGCGGGCAATGCCACACTTTCTGCAGCAGAACTTAA
>DATHUN010000590.1:0-3472 GCA_035462205.1 Anaerolineales bacterium | reverse complement strand
GGGGCCAATTCTTCTTGATACAACGGGTTGCTTGCAGGCCGTCCATTCCCGTCATGCAAGCGTCGATCACTATCACATCCGGCAAAACAGTTTCCGCCAGTTGAACGGCTTCATAACCATCCCGGGCCTCCCCGGCTACCTGGATCCTTGATAAAGATTCATCCTGACAAGTCACCTCTCGCGTGAGCAACAGCGCCTTGAGAGCCTGCCGCGCTCTGGGATCATCATCACAAATGAGAACCCTTTTCGTCTGCCCTGAATCAGGGCCTTGGTGTGTCATTTTTTGAGTCCAAGAGCCAGGGGATCTTTGCATCGAGGTTCTGACTCGGAAACACTTCCGCATTCGTCGCAGGAGCGGTTGCACTAGGTTGAGCTTCGGCCCTGCTGTCACAAAAATCGATCACCTGAACCCCGATCGTCCTTTCCAGCATCATAAGCAATTCTTCTCGATCTGCCTCTTGTACCTTCAATGTTACGATTCGCTTCAAGGGATTATCCCCCCAATACGTGGAGAGGCTGGTCAGTTTGCCGCCCAATTGAATAATTCCATCTGTAATTGCACCCAGTTCTCCTTTGTCTGCCGAGAGTCCGATCGTAATACGCAGGCCTTCCGAACGCCCCCCTAATGCATCCATCATGGTTCGAAGGATATCTAGCTCGGTAATCATCCCGACCAACAGCTCTCCGCGCATCACCGGCAGGCTCCCAATCTTATGGTCTATCAGAATGCGCGCCGCTTCTTCCAAAGGACAGTCCTCCTCCACAGTGATAACCTGCCTGGTCATCGCCTCCTCCACCGCCGTTGCACCCAAGAGACCGCTGATTCTATGTACCCCGAGCAGGGCTACTGGTGAAAGGTCGAGTAAATTCTTTTCCGTGATTATCCCTACCAGTTGTCCTTCCTTATCTGTTACTGGCAGCGCATGAAGTTGCTTCACACGCAAGAGCCGAGATGCCGCGGCATAGGTTGTCTTTGGAGAAATAGTAATTGGATCGATTTTCATACATTCCTGGACTTGCATAGAGCACCTCTCCGTACCATTCACGGTTTGAACTTCACTTGCTCATAAGAATACCCCAGCTGTTTTCTTATGTCATCAGCAGGGTGTGGATTTCCGTATACGTGCTTTTGGGGATTCCCGCGCTGCCCATGTAGAACTGATAAAAAAATAGGCCACCGGTTGGTGACCTATCGCTTGAGAGGAGTTCAGATGAAGATGATTATTCTTTGCTAAGATCGTCCATTTCGTCCAGAGATGTCAGTCCCTCTCGCAGGGCATATAGAGTCGCCTGGACACGGTTGGCCAGGTGAAGCTTGTTCAAAACATTGCCAACATGAGTGCGAACAGTCGCCTCTCCGATCACGAGCTGGTCAGCGATTTGACGATTGCTGAGTCCCTGAGCAACCAGGCGGACGATGTCGACTTCTCGTTCTGTCAGGGGATCAGGCGTGAGTGGCTGCTTGACTGGCTGGCTTAATTCTTCCAGAACCATTTTTGCAACAGTAGGATGCAAAGATGGCTCGCCGCGATTGACCTTTCGGATAGCGGTAATGAGGTCTTCAGGTTCAGAGTCCTTTAGTAAATAACCCATGGCACCGGCTTTGATTGCCGGAAAAACCTTATCTTCCGTAACGAAGCTGGTGAGAGCAATAATCCGTTTGGGGACATTAGCAGCTTGAATTTCTCGAATAGCACTAATGCCATCCATCTTCGGCATCATCAAATCCATTAAGATCACGTCCGGATTGAGCAATTTTGCCTGCGCTACTGCTTCTTCGCCGTCAGCAGCTTCACCGATCACATTGATATCGTCCACTTGTTCTAACAGCGCGCGTATACCCTTACGCACAATCGTCTGATCATCTACAACCAATAACTTAATTCGTGACTTACTCATATCCGTCGCCTCCTGGCGCATTCATCCAGCCAAGTTGTAGTCTATTCATTCGAGGGGAATCCTTACGCTCAAACGTGTGCCTTTAAGCGGGGCGCTTTCAATTTTCAAAGTGCCTCCTAACTGTTGCACTCTCTCTTGAATTCCCTGCAACCCGAATCCGCCGCTTTTGCTAACCGCTTCTGGCTCAAAGCCCTTTCCATCATCACTCATTTCCATCGAGAGGGTATTTTCGTCGTACTTAAGTCGGATCTGAACCTGAGTTGCCCCGGCATGCTTGACCACGTTGTTTAAGGCCTCCTGAGCAATACGGTACAACTCCTCTTCAATCTTAATTGGTAAACGTCTTTCCTTTTCCACGAGAACTTCGGTTCTCAGCCCCGAACGACCCTCTACCGCAGCCAGCCGGGCCCTCAACGCGGAAGCCAATCCCTCAGTTTCTAGCATAAAGGGACGCAGCTCGAAAACCAATAGCCGCATATCGTACATTGCCTCTCGGGACATATTTCGCACTTCCTGCAAATTTCTCTCCAGAGGCCCCCACTTTTGCGCCGAAAATGCCATACGAGCTGCATCAGCGTATAGGGTAAGACTATAAAGCGCCTGCGTGACGGAGTCGTGTAACTCGCGCGCCAAGCGCTGGCGTTCCTCCAGAACTGCTAACTGCTCAGCTTGGTATTGTAAGCGGATATGCTCAATGATTATTGCAGCTTGATCCGCAAATAAATCGATAACTCGCATATCTTCCTGAGTAAGTTCACCAGGTTTATTCAGGATATTGAGTATCCCGATCACTGTTGTGTCCACTTTTAGTGGAACCACTAACAGAGAAACAAGGCCCTTAATCCATGGGTAACCCTCCAATTGATGGACATCATCATCAGGGTCGCTCTCCTGAAGATCTACCCATACATGCTCGCCGGTCTGGAATGCACGACCTGCAAAGGACCCGCTAATTGGCAGTCGGTTTAGCGAATATATCGGTGCGCCCGCGCTTTTGGTCACCCTCAACCACCCATCTTCCTCGAGGAGCAAAACTGCGCTGCCTGTCGCGCCAGTCAATTTCATTGCCTCAGCACAAATAATTTCTAACACCTCGTCGAGTCCGATTCTTTGAAGTAAGCCTTTCGCGATTCTCTGGATGCTTTCACTCTCAGATAATCTGCGCCGCATCTGATCATAAATCTCTTTGCGCTCGGTGATGTCTGTGGCTGCACAGGTCAATCCAGTGACGGCGCCATCTGCACCAAAGAGCGGATCCAGCGTCATATCATAGAAGTTCGTTCTTTCATCGACTGTCACGGATACTTCTTCTCGCGTTAATAATCCTGCTGCCATGACTCTCCGTTTCAAGGCAGTCAGACGCATGGCGTCTTCAGCGGAGAATAAATCAGCATCGGTCTTACCAATCACAGGCTGATTTGCGTAACCTTCAGCGTTGTATATCCAGGTATAGCGAAGGTCCAGATCCTGGTTGAATACAACGATTGGCGTATCAACCAGCGCAACCCTGAAACGCTGTTCACCCTCCCGTAAGGCTTCATTGACTCGCTGTAATTCCTCTGTCCTCTGCAAG
>DATHUN010000589.1:0-8847 GCA_035462205.1 Anaerolineales bacterium | reverse complement strand
CGGCAAACCGCGTTCGTCGAATTTAACCAGCCCACTGAAGAGCAACCGATCCACATCGCGATCCGCGGAGTTGTTCCAATCCAGCAATGGGTTCAGTCGCCCCAGAGATCCGACCACTCCTTCTGTATACACGCCCCCCTGCTCCGGCTGCGGAAGTATTGGTCCCGTAATCGAAGGGGTTTGCTGGCTGAGCAGCAATACAGCCACAATCCCCACTGCAACCAGGACGACCAGTATCTGCCAGCGTAATTGTTTCATATACAAAAAAAGAAAGGCACGTTCACCTCGCCGACCCCCTCGCGAGGAAGGAACGAGCCCTTCAAAAGAGGTCCCGCAATCAGGAGATGAGGAGGAGCGTTATGACCAGCGCAAAGAACAGAACGCTCAACACAATGGTAACCCAGAATAATGTGCGCTCCACGCCACGGCGGGCAGTGAATACGCTTCCCGCGTCGGCGCCTGTCAGTCCGCCCAGACCTGCGCCTTTACTTTGCAGGATCACACTGATGATGAGCAGGACCGAGATTATAATGAGCGCGATATTGATATAAGTTGTCATGTACGACGTGCCTCCTTTAACTTAAGCGGAAACATTATACCCGCGTGGAGGAAGAACCGTCAACTTGACCGCTTAGCTAGCTATCATCTGATTTGCCTGCTTGCATCGCCGTTCCGGCGATGCTGTACATATAGCACAAATTTGCCACCGTCCGGATGGAATGCTACCCTAAAGAGCGGCGGCTCGTCCAACTACACGAGGTTTCATGCACGAGATCGTTGTCAACCTGCATATGCACACCCGCTATTCTGATGGGAGCGGCACTCATAAAGACATCGCTCACGCCGCTATCCAAGCCGGCTTGGATGCGGTCATCGTCACGGACCACAATGTGTTGGTGCAGGGACTGGAGGGATATTATCGGGTCGGGCGGGAGCGATGTCTGCTGCTCGTCGGACAGGAGGTCCACGACCAGGACCGCGACCCGCAAAAGAACCACCTTTTGGTCTTCAACGCAAACCGTGATCTGTCCTATCTCGCCGACGACCCACAAACCCTGATCAACCGCGTCAATGAAGCAGGCGGACTCTCCTTCATTGCCCATCCCACAGACCCAGCAGCACCAGCTTTCAAAGAAACAGATATTTCATGGGAAGACTGGGATATACGCAACTATACTGGCATCGAGCTATGGAATGGATTGAGCGAACTTAAAACAGTTGTCCCCACCAAATTACATGGTGCATTCTATGCTTTTTTTCCGCATTTCATCGGGCACCACCCCATCCTGGAAACTATCCAGCGCTGGGATCTGCTCCTCGCCGAAGGAAGACGCGTGGTTGCCATCGGCGGTTCGGATGCACACGCGCTGCATATGCACATGGGACCTATTCATCGCGTCATTTTTCCGTACGCCTTTCACTTCCGCACCGTCAATACGCATGTTTTCGTTCCGGAACCGCTGACCGGCGATGTCCCCACCGATAAAAAAATGATCTACGAGGCACTCGCGGCGGGGCACTGTTTCGTCGGTTATGACCTGCCCGCTTCGACGCGCGGATTCATCTTCAAAGCGAGAGGCCTGGAGCGGTCTGTGATCACGGGCGACGAGCTTCCCATGAAAGGCGGCGTAACGTTGCAGGCTCATTTGCCCAAGCCGGCCGAGATTCGTTTGATCAAAGACGGAAGAACTATTCGCATCTGGAAGCATTCTCAAGACTGTGCCTATAGCGCCAGTGAACCCGGAGTTTACCGGGTGGAGGCGTGGAAGAGCTATCTCGGTCTCAAACGCGGCTGGGTGTTTAGCAATCCGATTTATGTGAGATGAGTTCATGTCATTCCCGTATAAGCGCATGGTCATTATTGGCGTGACCAGCTCGGGCAAATCTACACTGGCGGAGAATCTCGCCAGGCGATTTGGTCATCGTTTTATTGAGCTGGACGCGTTACATTGGGAGCCCAACTGGCAGGAGGCGCCACTCGAGGTCTTTCGTATGCGGGTGAAAAACGCTATACGAGCGGAGAAATGGGTCGTCGCCGGAAATTACCATGTAGTACGCGATTTAATCTGGCCGCAAGCGGAAATGATTATCTGGCTGGATTATCCCTTCTTGACAGTTTTGTGGCAACTGACGCGCCGGACCTTTCTACGTTGGTGGACTCACGAAGTGTTATGGGGCACCAATCGCGAGCCATTTTGGCAGCATTTCAAACTATGGTCACAGGAATCCCTCTTTCATTGGTTGTTCAAAACCTATTGGAGACGGAAGCGTGAGATTCCCATTCTGCTCTCCCAACCGGAACATCAGCTCTTGAAGTTGATTCGATTCCAGCATCCTGTTGAAACACAGGCATGGTTAGAAAGATTAATTGAAGTCAAATGACATCCTGAGAAGATAAAATAATTACGAAAGGAATATCTGTTCTTATGGCCAGCTTAAATCGACCCGTCTTTGAATTACGCGTCGCTTTGACCACCCAAGATTATGAACGCCTGACAAAATTCTATTGCGAAGGGCTAGGGGTAGAACCGTCCGCGATTTGGAACAATGACCAGGGCAAAGCGCTGGTCCTCGATATGGGTAAAGGGACATTGGAGCTGTTCGACGAAGCCCAGGCGGAGATCGTTGACCAGATCGAAGCGGAGCAGCGCATCAGCGGGCAGATCCGTTTTGCTCTCCAGGTCCCGGATCTAAAAGCAGCGATGGAGCGATTGCTTGCCCACGGCGCCATGTTGGTCCATCCACCCGTGATCACGCCGTGGGGAGATTACAATGTGCGACTTCAGGATCCCGACGGGATGCAGATTACATTGTTCCAGGTTCCCCAAGACAGCGGAAAGTAGATTGATCTCAATATTTTCTTAAACCAATCACCAATCTCGTCAATCCCAAGGCGGCAAGCAGCAACAGTCCCACAGCGACCTCGAACGCCAGCCGATGAATGCGGATATATACACTGAGTAGCGCCAGCCCCACGCCCAGGACGGCTACGATGCCGACGCGCTCCATATGCAGGCGTTCCATTGTGCGAATATCATCCATCGGCGAGGCGTAGCTCAAACGACGCGCAAAGTCAGAGAGGTCCCAGCCGAGCAAGCCGCCAACTGCTCCCAGGAGCATCCACACGGTCGGGAATTCACGCCACACTCCATAGGCTGCGGCAATGACGATCATGATCAAGGCAATGGAAGAGAACCAGTACCACTTACGAAAATGTGCAAACAGCCAGAGCGCCGCCAGGACTAGAAACCCAAGCGAAAGAGCCGCGGCACCCGCCTGCCTATACCCTATGGCAAGGGCAGCCGTTCCGATAAAAATGCTTATTATCAATGCAATTATGGTCATAATCGATTGTAGGTTAGCCGTCCCGCGAAGCGCCCTGTGAGGGCACGCTGACAGTTATTAAAATCATAGGAATTGGCAGGTTACAAACCCGCCCTACTTATATTTTATCTCCCAATTGCCCGCAACCAGACGGGAGAACGTCCCAATCTTCGTTTTACAAGAGAATCGAACGGCTCTCTGACATCCCAATCGAGCACATGGATGTTAGCGCGCTGCAGCTTTTGCAGAAGGATCATCCGCTCCATTTGAATCACGCGCCCGGCCAGGCCCACATTCACATTCGCGACCGGTAAATACGACAATTCAAATTTGACGGGGTTCGGACTGATCACCAACACATCATATCCCTGGGCGCGCAATTGGATCAACGGCTTCAAATCGTCGTCGCTGAGCGGTGAGACAAAAACAATCTGTGACTCCGGTGGAAATAAACGAGTCGGCATATGTTCGAGGTCCGAAAATACCTGGCTGTCACCGGTCTTTGCATTTGCCAGCGCGTGCAAAATGCGCTCACGTTGGATCTTGCCATAACCAGGCAACGTCCATCCCAGGTAGGCAGAATACAACAACAGCCCCACGCGATTTCCCTGACCCAATAATGCATCCGCGATCGATGCGGCGGCTTGCACAGAGTATTCAAACAGCGAATGACCGTGTGCAAATTCATTCGTCCGATAGCGACCATCGAGCACAATTCCTACATCGGCGACGCGCTCCTGTTGATACTCATTGGCATACAACGTATCCGTGTAGCGAGCGCTGGCACGCCAGTTAATGGAGTGTGGCGAATCACCGGGCTGGTATTCTCTTACGCCGAAGAACTCCGTGCCGGAGCCACCGGCGCGGGCAGGGATCGTCCCGGCATAGACGCGCGTGCGACGCGGTCGGATAGCAATATTGCGGACCCGCATCACCGGCGGGAAGATGAACAAATGTCCCTTCGCCTGCACATGGACCTTCGAGCGGCTGACCGCCAAATGGTCATTGACCTGCGCCTCGATGACATCCAATCCATAGCCGCCACGCGGACCGGAAGCAGTATATGCGAAGGTGTAAGAGGCGCCTTTCGCAAGCCTGAGCATGTGTCGGTTGAATCCGGAACGGACAGTCAGTCCAGCCGGGACGAGGTCTGTAAGCAGGACCTCTTCCAGGCTGGAACCACGATTGGTGATGGTTACGGTCACATCCACATTTTGATTCGGGGAAGCGCGTTCGAGGCTCAAATGGCGTGTCGCTTCGAGCTTGATCTCCTCGGGCGTTTGCAAATAGCCAATGAGCAGATAGGCCACTAGCGGAAGTGCAAGCGTGATGAACCCGCCGTGTACGGTTGCAACACCGGCAACAAGCAAAGCATAAGCGAGGAGACTAAGAAGGAGTGAACGAGGCATAGGACTCCCCTCTCCTTCCAGGACGTGTGCCCTTAGGGTAGAGGGACCGGGGATAAGATCTATTTCACTACAGGCACTGCAGTCTTTTCTAATGTATCGCGGATGACATCGTCCACTACCTGGTGTGCCATCCAGTATTCTGGCTGCAGGATCACGCGATGACCGAGCACCGGGATGGCATAACGCTTGATGTCGTCAGGGGTAATGAAATCGCGTCCTTCGATGGCGGCATTGGCGCGGGCGATTTTCAGAAACGCCAGCGAGCCACGCGGGCTGGAGCCGACGGCAACTCTACGGTCTACACGAGTGGCGTGCACGAGCATGGCGATGTAGTTCTCAAGATCCGCATTGACATGCACCGACTCCACTACCTCGCGCATTTCGAGAACTTGCTGCGCTGTCGAGATGTTGCGCAGAAGGACTTCATCCTGCCGGCGCTCGCGGCGTCGTTTCAAAATTAACTTTTCTTCTTCAATGCTCGGATAGCCAACGGTCAGTTTCAACATGAAACGGTCAAGCTGCGCTTCCGGCAACGGGAACGTGCCTTCATACTCGATTGGGTTCTGCGTGGCGAGCACCAGGAACGGTTCCGGTAAGGGAAGAGTCTCGCCTTCGATCGTCACCTGCCCCTCTTGCATTGCTTCCAACAACGCGGACTGTGTCTTCGGCGAAGCGCGGTTGATCTCATCGGCGAGAATGATGTTTGCAAAGACCGGACCCTTTCGCAATTCGAACTCGTTTTTCGTGCGGTTGAAGATGTAACCGCCGGTGATGTCCCCCGGAAGGAGATCGGGCGTGAACTGGATACGCTTGAAATCCAGTCCAAGCACTTTGGCAAAGCTTCTTGCCACAAGTGTTTTTCCGAGACCAGGGAAATCTTCGAGAAGGATGTGTCCACCTGCCAGCACAGACGACATCATCATTTCGAGCAGGGCTCGCTTGCCGACCACGGCGCGCTCTACTTCTGCGATCACTTGCCTGCTTGAGGAGGAAACATTGGAAATATCAGTCACGATTTACTCCGCTGCGAAACGTATTGAATAACCCACTGTCAGGTTACCCCGGCTTACTATTTTCTACCTGAGATTCCAGGAATTCGACGGCTTGGCTCACTTCATAATCCAGCGGTGTCTTTGGCGGCGCCACCCATGTACGCCGGGGAGTCGGAAAATCCGAGAATGATCCGTGCAAGCCGGTCTCCAGATATTTTTGTAATTCCTTGGGTGGTTTCCAGTCCGTCCCCACCAGGGGGGCAAATACGGAACGGGGCCGCCCGGCTTCGCGGTGAAGCAGCATTTGATAAGCGAGTTTTCCCAAACGATTGGCAATCAACCATTTGAAATACACGCCACTATTGGCGCGTCCCAGCCAGATTGCCAGTTCTTGCACCTGTCCATGTTTTGGCTTGGATTTTGACTCGTCCCTGCGAGAGGGAGTAAATTTCGGCAGTAAGCTGAATGCCAGCATGAGCAGCACAACGACGATCATCAGCCACCACCAGATCACCTGCGAAAGCGACCGGTAGAGTAAGCCAATTTCCCAGAAAATAAATGCCAGCGGAATCACGACCGACTCGTAAATTGTCGTGCGCAGCGGAAATGCCAGTAACGCCGCGATGATCAACACGGCCGCCATGATCAGCCAGCGTCGCGTCCGGTTCATATAGTCTCTCCACAGTAATGCAGGATCGTGTTAAGACAGCTCACCGCTTCATTCACGTCCTTGGGCGCCGACTTGCGATCCCCGTAACGTACTATTTCGAACAAGCGCGTCAACCGGCGCACCGCCTCACCGGGTAAGCCCGCCCGTTCGAGGCGCAGTGCAAATTCCTGCGGCGTCATTGCGACTTCGCGCTGCAAATGTCGTTTATCGGCAACCACGTCACTCATGCGCAGATAGCAATTGATGATCACGTCGCTTGATTCCCGGCCGGAGCGGAGATCATTCAAAGAGGAGCGGGCAATATGAGCAATTTCATCCAATGGTTTTTTGGTATGGAGGGCAACATATTTTTTCCAGCCTCGATACAATCCCCACATGACGGCGATCCACAACAAGGCAAATCCAAAGCTGACCAGATAGGAAAACACGGGTGAAATCTGTGGTGGCTGAAACGTGGGTACTGGCTGGGTATTGGCAGGATCACCTTGTTGCGCGGCTGCCTGACCAAACTGTTGCAAATTGAAGATTTGATCTCCATAAAACTTGAACAGATAATACATGCCGAGGACCGTGGCAGCCATGCGGAAGAACAGCTTGAAAAAGCGCTTA
This sequence comes from Anaerolineales bacterium, assembly GCA_035462205.1. GTDB lineage: Bacteria > Chloroflexota > Anaerolineae > Anaerolineales > Villigracilaceae > Defluviilinea. The sequence continues at coordinate 1,843 of DATHUN010000589.1, read as the reverse complement.
CGCAATTCTGGAGAAAGCAGCAGCCCCATCAATAGGACCATCAACGATACCAAGCCCCAAACGACAAGCTGCTTCCAAAATGGAATATCCGCCCAGACGTCATTTACATCCTGTGCGGAGACAGGCGGACGCGCCGCTTCGCGCTGACCAAAGTGCTGTGCCTCGTTAAAAGGGACTTCGTCCAGGCTCAGGGCAAGGATCGTTAAAGCTCCCAGTGCCAGCGTTGCCAGCAAAATAATCCACAGTTTCTTCTGGAAAAATGATTTCATGGATTGGAAATTTTACCATCAGCGCTATAATTGCCGACACCCTCGTTATGACTGATTTTGTAGATAGCCTTTGCAACGCTCCCCTCCACCCGCGTGCCATCGATGGGCTGCGCCTGTTCAACGCCGGCGAATATTTCGAAGCGCACGAAGCGCTGGAGGACGCCTGGAATGCTGAGCGTGGAAAAGTCCGTGACCTGTATCGCGGCATTTTGCAAATCGCGGTTGTGTACCTGCACATCCGGCGCGGAAATTATGAAGGCGCAGTCAAGGTTTACGGAAGAAGTCAGTGCTGGCTGAAAGACTGGTCTGATGTCTGTAGAGGCATTCAAGTTGGGGAATTAAAAAGGAATGCAGAAGTGGCGATCAACGAAGTCAAACGACTCGGCAAAGACAATATAAGCCAGTTTGATCTGTCTCTTCTCAAGCCTGTCTCGTGGAGTGAGAAGCGCGTCTACATCTGCGACCGCTGCGGGCATGAGATGTATGAGCAGAACTGCAAAGTGACCTGTCCCAACTGCGGCAATCGATTCGATTGTTCGGATCTGAATATTTATTTCGATTGAGTTGTGTCCCACAAATAAAGCACAAACAGACTGCAAATTTGCGTGAAATACGCGCTTCGTCTACACTTCATTCCGCTCCGCGCGAGACCAGTACTCCAACAAGATTAAGTTGGAGAGTATTTCAACCGCCATATCAAATGAATTATCATCCATTTTTAGGTTGTCCGAGCACTAGGATTGAATGAGGATCGCTCTTGCCGGTGCACCATCGGCACCCGCGATCTTTAGCGGGAGACAATACAAGTCATAAAATCCGCGCACAACATTGGAAAGATTCAACCCCTCCACGATCACAACCCCCGCATTGAGCAGTACTTTATGTGTGCCTTCCGAGTCACCATAGGGCGCCACAGATAAATAATCCACGCCAACGAGTTGAACACCGCGCTCCACCAGCCATTCGGCCCCATCTTCGGTGATGGCCACAAAATCCTCCAGAAACGTCGAAACGGGTTTTGCCCATTGGTGAGAGTTACTCGTACCAAACAGGATGCGTTTCATATCGGATGTGATTTCAGTTCGCGCCAGTACCTCTGCATCGATCTCATGGATTCCATCGGGAAGCTGGACCACATAACAGGGACCGGTCAACACATCCAGTGGAAGAGACTCAACTGTGCGATGATCATTGAGGAAATGGTGGGGTGCATCGACGTGCGTGCCAAGATGAAGGCTCGAACTGATGCTTGTCACATTGGCATGCGCGCCCTTGTCCATGGACTCAAATTGCTCGAGGACCAGTCCCGGATCGCCGGGCCAGGTAGGAAGAGACGGAGAGATGGTCAGCGAAATATCATGGATTTTCATGGCATAACTCCTTACAGTTTCAGCGCGAGAATCAGGGCACAGGTGTCGCGGTCGCCGCGAGCGGCGGGATAGACATCGGCGTTAGCGTCGGCGTAATCGTTGCCGTTGGCGTGGGCGGGAAATTAGTCCATCCGCTGTAATTGAAATATTCCTGCAAAAAACCAGATCGTTCTGCGTCCGTCATCAAGCGCGGGCGTGAATAAT
>DATHUN010000588.1:0-7603 GCA_035462205.1 Anaerolineales bacterium | reverse complement strand
GTGGCCGTTCCGAAGGCGCTGAAATTGGCAGGTCTCAACCTGAACGATATCGACCTGATCGAATTGAATGAGGCTTTTGCCGCACAATCGCTGGCGGTCATCCGTCAGTTGGAGCTGGATGAAAGCAAGGTGAACGTCAATGGCGGCGCGATCGCTCTCGGTCATCCACTTGGATGTACAGGGACCAAGCTCACCACGCAATTGATCTATGAAATGGGACGCCGCAAATCGAAATATGGAATGGTGACGATGTGTGTTGGTGGCGGTATGGGCGGCGCGGCAATTTTTGAGAATTTGCAGAATTAATTTCTAGGGACAGGCAGCCGTCCCTACCCGATAACCCAAAGGAGAAAACAGAAATGCCCCTCACAGTAGAACAATTGATGGAAAAAATGCCGGGCGCGTTCATTCCCGAAAAGGCGCAGGGCGTGGATGCGGTCATTCAATTCAAGTTTACAGGCGCCGAGCCTGGAGATTGGGTTGCATCCATCAAGGATGGAAAAGTGGATGTTGCACGCGGTACGAATCCGGCCCCGAAGATGACCCTGACCGCCGACTCCTCGGACTACGTCAAGATCTTTACCGGAGAGCTCGACGGAATGCAAGCCTTCATGCAGGGCAAGCTAAAACTTGCCGGAGATTTGAACCTGGCGATGAAGTTGATGCAGATGTTCAAGATCCGATAAAAACATCTCGCCCCGCAGAATGCGGGGCGAGATGTTTCAAGTAGCAATTACATAAAAAGCGAGATCACACTACTAATTGCATAGGTAATCATGCAGACCGAAATGACCGCAAAAGCGGTTGTAAGAATTCCGGCAAGCCTCGAGCGCATCCAGCCTGCCATACCGATCCCGATGATAAATACATAGATAGCGCCAAACAAGATCAGCAATGCGCCGGTATTGAGATTATCCAATTTGGTCGGAACAACATTCAATTCGGCGGCTGCAGCAAATGATAAGACCGCTACCAGCAAGGAATATAAGAACATTACCGATGCCGCCGAAAACACGATGATGCCCGCGGTTGCAAGTTTGCTCTCGCTGTTGGCAGTAAGTAGCTGCACTACCGCGGCGAGAGAAAATCCCGCCAGCACACCGGCGAGTCCGGCAAGAGCACCGGCTTCCGCTAAATAATTTTCAACTGTCATGTCCGCTCCGGTCAAAGGGTGATGTCAAAATACTGCTTTAACAAGGTGTGAAACTCTTCTTCGCTCTCAAATGGATGTTCTGAGCGGCGCCCATTTTTGGTTAGGATTAGCCGCCCGCTATCGAGGGAGACGCGTCCATCGTCGGTCAGGCGGGAGATGATCCGTTTGCGGGTAAAAATAGATTGGGGAGAGCTTTGATGATACCGACAGGTTGCCTCATACTCAGCCGGGAACTGGTGAGGCAGTAAGTCAAAGAAATATTGCCGTTCGACCTCTCCCTGGTAGCCCCTCTGCCAGAGTTGATAACCATGCCGGAACGGTTCCAGCCGGTAGGCGCGCAGATCCTGCTCCTGCCAAGCGGGGGAGTCCAGCTCCAGTGGCTGCGTGAAGCTATCACCCCATCCGACGTCCGCCAGCCAACGCGTTGGTTCGTTCGGGACGCGCACCAGCAGCACAAGATGGTCAAAATCAATGCCGAAGCTATCATCCTCGGGGTGGTAATCGCGGGCATTGAGATACGTGACCTCGAAGCCTACTTGCTCGAGCAGCCAGCCGAACAACCCATTTACCTCATAGCAAAATCCGCCGCGGCGCTGGATGATGAGCTTATTCCACAACGACTCTAAATCCAGCCGGATCGGTCGATTCAGCCCAATATCCAGGTTCTCGAACGGGACGGTCAGCATATGTGCCCGCTGTAACCCATGCAGGGTCTCGACGTCTGGTTTAACAGGTTCCCGGTACTGGATGCGGGTTAAGTAAGCAGCAGTTTCCATGAGCGCAGATTATAACTTCCCGTGCGGATTTGCGTATAGCAGGCATCGAACAACGAAAAATGGCAGTTTTCATCGAACGGAGTACCTTATGCTCAAGCAGGCGAAAGAAATACAATCGATTCAGAGGCAATTTCAGGAAATCAACGCCATGTTGATGTCGATTGTCTCGAAGCTAACCCTGACGGGCAATCCCATGGTTTCGACGGCCATCCAGGATATTACCGGTGTAGCGCAAGCCATTGAAAATGTACAGCACGAAGCGGGCGACCAGCTCAAAGCATTGATGGCAATTGGTAGCATGATCAACTCGTCTCTGAGCAAGGACCGGGTGCTCGAGGAAGTGATGGACGCCCTGATCGCGCTGATGCATGCCGAACGCGGCTTCCTGATGCTGCGCGGCCAAAATGGGGAGTTGCGGCCAGTTGTTGCACGCGGTGTCGAGCATATTAATCTCGTCGAAAAAGCGTTCGATTTCAGCCGGACGATTGTCCGCAAGGTGGCGGACTCGTGTGAGCCTATCTTGACCACCAATGCCCAGGAGGACCCGCGTTTCGAATCCCAGCTTAGTGTGGCAGCGTATCAATTGCGTTCAATCCTGTGTGCACCGCTCAAAATCAAGCAGGATCTGATCGGCGTCATCTATGTCGATAACCGCGCCCGCTCCGGGATGTTTCGTGATAGTGACCTGGAATTGATTTCTGCCTTTGCCAACCAGGCGGCGGTGGCGATCGATAATGCCGATCTCTTTGAGGACTTGGAAAGAAGCAATTTCAAGTTAGAGAAGGCAAATCGCAACCTCGAACAGGCCTACCAAAAAACACTGGAAGGCTGGGTGCGCGCGCTCGACCTAAAGGACAAAGAGACAGAAGGGCATACCCAACGGGTTACCGTGCTGACCGAGCGGCTGGCGCGGTCTATGGGTGTGGAAGGGGACGCGCTGGAGCATATCCGGCGTGGCGCCCTCTTACATGATATTGGCAAGATGGGTATCCCCGATTCGATTTTGCTGAAGAAGGGGGAACTGACGGAGGAAGAACGCGAACAAATTCGTCAGCATCCTATTTACGCCAAGAGTATGTTGAAGGATATTGAATTCCTTAAGCACGCCATTGACATTCCCTATTGCCATCACGAAAAATGGGATGGGACCGGCTATCCGCGCGGCTTGAAAGGCATGGAGATCCCGTTCGCAGCACGCATTTTTGCGGTGATCGATGTGTGGGACGCGTTGGTCTCCGATCGGCCGTATCGTAAGGCGCTACCGCCCGAGGAGGTGCGTGCACACATCAATGCAGATGCGGGCAAGCACTTTGACCCGCATGTAGTGCGCGCTTTTCTGGAGTTGAAAGATTTGTCGGTTTAAACCTCTGTGGAGACGGGCACCCTCATCAGGATGCTTCGCGCGTTGCCTGTCCCTCCATGTGTCTATAATCTAACAAATTATTCCAAGGTTGGCGGAAGCCCAAAGCGGATTGGCAGCGATGGATCAATGAAGCTGGTGACTTCCGAAAGCTGACCATCTTCGTATTCCAAAACTTGTAAACCGAAAGCCTGATATCGATTCCCATCCGTGTGTTGGTAAATGGCAAAGGCAGGCATGCCATTGGCTTTGGTTCGCATGAGTCGCCAGCGGTCTGCGGCTTTTCCGCCGAACATGCCATCATCGGCAAAAACGGTCGTCGCGATGAAGATGCGGATTGCCTCGCGTCCTTGGTACCAGGAGGATGACGGCGGCATGGCGAGAGCAGCGTCCGCTTTGAGCAAGGCGACGAGACCATCTATGTCCGCGCTTTCCCAGGCTTTCATAAAATGATCGAGCAGCCATTGAGTCTGTTCATCGGCTTGAGAACGATCGGAGATCTCTTGTTCCTGGCCATGATAGTTTTGGGATAGGGTCGCCCGGGCGCGGTGGAGGGCGCTATTCACGGATGAAACTGTCAGTTCGAGAACCTCGGCTGTTTCATTGGCAGAAAAATCGAGCACATCTTTCAGGATCAGCACTGCCCGCTGACGCGGTGGCAATGCCTGTAGGGCAGTCAAAAAGGCAAACGAGACACTTTCTGATTTTGAATACCGCGCCTCAGGGTTAAGAGCGGAGCTGTCGCTGAGCCACTCATCAGGAATCGGCTCGAGCCAAATCAATTCTGGAGAGGGCGGCGAAAACTGTGTATGTGGATCGGAGGCAGGTGCACATTGATTCGGCAGGAGGCGCCGGCTCCGTCGTTGATCGAGCGCGTCCAGACAGGCGTTGGTGGCGATCTTATACAGCCAGGCGCGGAACGAGGCGCGACCCTCATACGTATCCAAGCGTTTCCAGGCGCGCAACATCGTTTCCTGCACGATATCTTCGGCTTCATGTAGAGAGCCGAGGATGCGGTAGCAATGGACCTGGAGCTCGCGGCGGAACGGCTCGGTCAATTCACTGAAGCGCTGCGAATCGCCTTGGCGCGCAGCAGCGAGACGTTCCGCGGCTATGAAATCTGGATTCGGGTGGGTTGACATGAAGTGCTCTCCAATATGTCTTTGACATGAATATGACGGTGAATTGTACTTAAACTGTTCGGTCAAGTTTGGTGATCTATCGCCGCACAGTTTTGGGTCTATCCTCCGTCTTATCTTGTGAGACTAACCAAAGGAGCTAAACATGAATTATATAACTGTAGTACGAGGTAAATTGAAGGGCGACCCCAAGGAGGCCCAGAAAATGCACGATGCAACAGTCGACCAGCTTTCGGCGATGACTCGTCCGATGGGTGCCGTCGGCCATCGACCACATCTCAACCCGAAGGATCCCACCGAATTCCTTGCGATTGATACCTGGAACAATCTCGAAGGATTGCAGAAATTCATGGGCGACCCCAAGGTGGCGGAAGCCTTCGGTGCCCTCTTTGAAGGAATGCCCGATATCAGTGTCTGGGCTGAGTCGGACTGGGCGTCGTTCTAAGTCGAGGGGAAATGGGGGAGTAGGGCCGACGCAGGCATCGCCCCTACTTATGGATGGAGCAATTGCCGAAGCGCCGGGCGGTGTAAATATAACGCGGCAGCCATCATTAGAATACCCATCCAGATCAAGAACGGTGGATCCAAAATAACCCCCGAGATCATGCCTGCAATTAGCACGTAAGCATGCGTCAGGAATGGTATCCAAAAGACTAGCGTTGGCGGTTGATCGAAACGCGGTCGCATCCTGACAATAAGAATCAACGCCAGAACGATTGTGACCAGCACAAAGAGTCTGTGATCCTGAAAGGGAATCTCAAATGCAATAATAATGTTGGTACCCAAAACGCCTGCGAGGCCCACGAGCAAAGCCACCAACGGGGATATCCACCTTACAATCCAATCTTCGCGATGGGCAAGCAAACGATAGCCAAGCGAGAAGGAAAAAACCACCCAGAACCACGCCCAGAAATTAGCATACGGCACACCGAAGTATTGAAACTTGAGACCCTGTCCCCAATCCCAAAATCCAAGGCGGATGGCGACCGCATCCAGGGCCAGGTCGATGTTCAATGCCAGTAACCCGTCGAGGATCGGACGCGCCCAGTATGGGACGCTGCTGGCGTCCGAAAATTCCATTGAACTGTAAATAATACAACTCCAGGCAACGCCAATACAGAGTGGGACATCCAGGATCATGATCAGGAATTGTCCATAATGGTATGCATCCAGTTGGCGGATGGTTGCCAGTTCTAATACAACGCCATAGATGATTCCGGCAAAGAGCCGGAAGACTTTTGCAGTTCCTTGTTTCCAGGCATGATGAAGGCAAAGCGCAAACTGAATGTAGATAACGAGCTCAAAAAGGATGAAGTAAGTAGTAGGCATAGAAAAAGCTTTCCAAACAAAATCGGAAGCCTAGTTATAGACTTCCGAATGTCGATTTCCATAAAAATCAACCTGCTTGAAGTAAATAGGGTGCACGCCCCGCGGCCCATCGGCGCGCTGACCTGAGTAGGGAGGCTCCACCCAACTTATCCTACAGCCCTAACCACTTGCCAGCCTCACGCGGTAAATTTGTTGCGGGACCCTGGCGCGCGGTGCACTGCGGCAGCGATTCCAGGAATAATCTCCCATATTGTTTCGTGAGCACGCGGCGATCCAAAATAGCGACGACACCGCGGTCGAATTGGGTGCGGATGAGTCGTCCGAATCCCTGGCGAAATTTGAGAATAGCTTCCGGCAAATAATATTGCTGGAAGGAATCCTCGTACATTTCCGAGCGCGCCGCGATCAGTGGATCGGTGGGGACGTCGAAGGGAAGCTTCGTGAGCATCACGATAGAGAGTTGCTCCCCCGGAACGTCCACGCCTTCCCAGAAGGACTTGGTCCCCAGCAATACGGCGCGTTCCGTCGCTTTAAACGATTCGAGCAGCGCGTTCGGCGAGGCACCATCGCCCTGCTCATACACGTAAATATCCTCGCGCGCCAACGCACCGGTGATCGCCTGGGAGGTCTTCTTCAGAGCCGCATAGGAGGTGAACAACACGAGCATCCGCCCGCCGGTGGCTTTGGCGGTATTGATGATCGTGCGGTCGAGCATTTGCTGGTAACCATTGACATTCGGCTCAGGAATGTCATTCGCAATGTAAAGCAGCGCCGCACTTTCATAATCATAGGGCGAGCCGAGCTGCATCTCGTCCGCTTCATCGGCGCCGAGATTATTGCGCAAATATTGGAACTCGCCATGAGCGGTCAAAGTGGCGGAGGTGAGGATCACGGATTGTTTCTCGTGCCAGAGGTGTTTCTCGATCAATGGACCCACGCTCAGCGGCGCGGCATTCAAGGAGAGACGATTGCCATTCGGTTGGACCTCGATCCAGTAGACTTGTCCACTATTTGGTTTACCGATCATGCCTGTGACGTTGGTCTCGGCTTCTCCCAGCCGGCGCGCCACATTGCTGATATCTGCCATCACGTCCTGTAAATTATCGTGTCCCTCTGCATAGAGCTCGGCGGCAGCCGTGTAGATTTCCTCCAATGAACGAAACAGCATTTGGATGGTGGTACTGAGTGTGTCCCAGGCGATCTCGACCTCCTCCCAGTAAGGAAGCGTACGGGTCGAAGGGAGCACCCGTAACTGCCAGGCATAGTTCGATTGCGGTTGTCCCTCGCGCTGCAGACGCGCAAATTCGTTGACGACGTTGAAAAACTCGCGGTTCATCTGCTCGATACGAAACGACATATCGGTAGCGCGATTCACTTTTTGCTGGAGCAGGCCAAAGTCCGCCGGGCGGAGCGCATTCTTTGTCTCGGTCAGTAGATGCCCGAGCACGCCGGAGGTCGAGCCGCCAATCTCCTTGGTCATGCGCTCCAAATCATTTTGTGCCAGCTTGAACGATAGCGCGTTGGTCGTCGCCGATTCGAGGTGATGGCCCTCATCGATAATGAGATGTGAATACTCAGGCAGAACCTTGCTGCCTGTAGCGATATCCGATAGCAGCAGTGCATGGTTGACGACCAGTACATGCGCGGACTGCGAGGCAGTTTTGGCGCGGTGGAACGGGCACGCGCCACCCGTGCGCTTGAGGCAGGTCTCCGTGGTGCAGGCGTCGTCCTCGGCCGACATGCGCACCCAGACCTCGCGTTCGGCGGGTCCCGTAAGATTGAGTTCGCTGCGATCCCCACCCTGGTTTGTTAACTGCCAGACCATGACCTTTGCCAGCACGCGCAT
>DATHUN010000587.1:0-1975 GCA_035462205.1 Anaerolineales bacterium | reverse complement strand
TGGTGGCTCCGTTATCGCAACGCAGAGGGCATGCAGGAGGAATTTTTTCCTTATTTGATTCTCGCCGCGGGACAATATACCGATGGCAAGAATCTGCCGCGCTTCCTGGATCAGGAAATGTTCCGAGGCAAGATCATCACGGAACGGGAGGTCACATCTCTGGATGTTTTCGATGGCAAGCGGGTCGTCGTGGTCGGCTATGGCAAAAGCGCATTGGACATGGCAACGCTCGCAGCAGAACGAGCCGCGCAGGTACATCACATCTTCCGGACGCCAAGCTGGCTGATCCCGGAATGGATTCTTGGCAAGCATTTCACGTACGCTTTGTTCACCCGATTTGGCAACATGATGATGACCAGCTGGGCGCAGCCCACAGCCTTGGAGCACTTTCTGCATAGGAGGCTCAAATTCGTCATTTCGAGCTTTTGGGACATGATCCAGGCCATTGTCTTGTTCCAGCTCAAACGAAACGGCACGGGAAAAGATCAAGCTGCGCAGGAACGGTTAAAAACACTGATCCCCGATCACAACATCCTGCTGGACTTCCGTTCATCGGGCGCTCTTGGACCCGAAAATTATTATCCGCTGGTCGCAGACGCAAAAATATTCCCCTATCGTTCAGAGATCGAATGTTTTGCACCCGATGCGGTGCAACTCCAAAATGGCAAGGTGATTCCCTGTGACGTTGTTATTCTATCCACAGGCTACCTGACCCCGACGTTTCCCTTCCTTCCGGCAGCTTATCGCACGCTGCTCGAAGCCGAGAAAGATGGACCGCAGTTGTATCGGCATCTGCTGCACCCACGCATCCAGCGCCTGGCGTTCGCCGGATTCAACCACGGATACATGCACGTCCCCTCGGTGGAGATCGGCACACAGTGGCTGTGCGCGTATCTGTGCGGAGAGCTTGAGCTTCCCTCATTAGACGAGATGGAGCGTAGCATCGAATATGTTCGCAGCTGGAAACGAGAGAATATCAAGTTTGAAAATGCGCGCTCGTGCGCGGTCAGTACGCGCTTTCAACAATACATCGACATCCTGCTTAAGGAACTGCAAGTCAATCCCTACCGTAAGCTACCCAATCCATTTGCGGAATTGTTCAGCCGCTATGAAGCTTCCGATTACGAAGGCGTTTATGAAGAATATGAGCGCGGCAGGTTAAAACGCAAGAGACCCTTGCACGTCCTCCCTATACACACTTAATGAGTTCCAAACTCAGATCGTGCCAGCAGCCAGATATTTTTGCCCAGTTGTTTTCAGGAGATTTCCAATCAGACTTCGGTGAACTCGAAGGCTCTGCTGATTGAGCAATCCATAGTGTTGAGTATGCGCCATCAAACCTTCAACCACCAGACACCCGTGCATTCGGGAACAATCGTGCTTCCTTTATCGCGTATCTGCTTCGACATTTCTTCCCCGAAGAAGAAGGCAAGCGACTTGGCTGCCTCGTCCACTGACGCAAATTTGAAGTCGGTACGTATCCATTTGTTTTGGAAGCCCGCCTCATCCAGCCATGGATAATAATCTTTGAGGTGTTCCAAGGGAATGGGAGTCTCGCTGCCAGTGGTCAATGATTCGAAAAGGATGATGTGTCCGCCAGGTTTCAGCACGCGCTTCACTTCGTGCAGCCATGTGGCGAGTTCCTCCCGATAGGTTTCCGGATACCAAACGGAAAGGTACGCCACGCTCCAACCGGAGACAACCAAATCCGCACCATGATTTGGAATAGGCAATCGACGGTGATCGGCAACATCTACCTGCCAGTTCGAAAGTCCGCTGGCAAGCAGGCGCTCGCGGCAGACGCGCAGCATTTCTGCGGACATATCGAAAGCGTGAATGGATTTGACGCGCGGCGCGAGTAGCAGTGTCAGGCGACCGGTTCCAGCACCGAGATCGATAACATCGAGTCCATCTACGTTGATGATTTCATCGATCGCGCGCGGACTATTTTCCTGATAATCTTCGGGCGCGATCA
>DATHUN010000586.1:0-9181 GCA_035462205.1 Anaerolineales bacterium | reverse complement strand
TGGGGAAACGAACATTGACGTGACCGAACCGATGACGAACAACATTCGCATCGCTGGCTTGATGCACGAACCGATCGATGGGTCCTCGATCACGATGGCGGGACCGATGGGCATGGTCAAGCTCTTCGTGCGGACTGGTGTCCAAGTGGTGCGCGATGTCTATTCCGCCTATCAATCCAAATTGGACGAGCTTGGCATGGCTGGCAAATCGGTGGCGGTGGCAATTGTCCATCACGCCAATTACAAGATCAATAAGCTCAAGGAAAAGCATCTCCGCAACGAGGGCATCGTCCTGCCAATGCCGTGGCTGTTGAGCGAATTCGGCAATGTTAGCGCGGCCTCCAACATGATCGCGTTCCTGCGCGAGTTGCCCAACCTGAAACCCCTCGATCACGTTCTGATCGACGGCTTCGGCGCCGGCACCTATTATGACACGCTGGCCGTCGAGCTCGGCGGCCAATCTGCCTTGAGCGCTGCGTAGTTTCGTCCGGGGATGGGATCCATTGCGTGACTGAACTTGTAGAAGCTTTTGCGAGATGAATCTCGCTGGACGCGTATTTTCGCCCAAACATATCGTTGTTTGGGCGAAACTTTTTGCAATCCTTTTGTAACCTATGTATGAATCATTCGTCTTGTATCCAGCAAGGGAAAACTTCATTTGGAGAACACGAATGGTGTATCGTTCCAACCAAAATCAGGATATCATTCAATTGTTGCTACGGCTCAAAGCCTATGAGCAAGAATATCCCATTCGGCTGTTCTCCATGCGCAGGGTGTCGTATCTAACCCGAATCGCTGAGTGTGTTGGCTCGTGGCTGCGTGTTCGTGTGTAACAGCCCTTTATTAAATAAAAAACCCCCCGCAACTCTTGCGGGGGGTTTTTTTTTCCTAGGCTTGCGCTGCACCAGGTCGGCGGAACCAGTTTTTCCATTCCTGGTTTTCCCAGACCACGAGGATGGGTGAAGCGTTGAAGATCGAGGAGTAGGTGCCACTGAAAATACCTACCAGCAGGATGGTCACAAAGTGGCGAATGCTCTCGCCTCCAAACAGCACCAGCGCGAAGAGCGTGAACATTACGGTGAGCTGTGTGTTGATCGACCGGTCCAAGGTTTGGACAATGGAGTGGTTAACGAGGGTTTCATAGTCCACCCGGCGATAGACATGCGAGTTTTCGCGGATGCGGTCGAACACCACGATCGTATCGTGGACGGAGAAGCCGATCACCGTTAGAAGCGCGGTGAGGAACAAGGCGTCCGCTTCCCAGCCAAGAAAATAGGCCAGGATGGCTTCCACGCCGATCACGACCAGGATGTCGTGCAGCATGGCAAGGACCGCCGCGGTTCCATACCGGATGGCATGCTCCACGCCGCGGAAGGCATACCAGATGTACGCCAGGATGGCGAGCGCTGCGAGCAAAATGGCGAAGCCCGCAGCCTTGGTCACCTCCGCCCCCACGGAGGCACTGACCGATGAAAACGCGAGCACGTTGACAGGCTTGCCGGAAAGCTTTTCGAATTCGGCGACGATCTCGCCCTTGGTCGCATCGTCAATCGTCCGTGAACGAATGGCAAACGCATCGTTTTCTACAGGCTGAATCACGGGATCCGCTCCGGGTGCATATTTTTCAAATGCGCTGCGAATCGCATCTTCGGCCGGGCGCGTACCGGTGAATTGGACTTCGAGCAGGGAGCCGCCCGTGAAGTCAATCCCAAGTGGCAAGGGTTTACCGGTCTTCGTCCAATTGAGGATGAGAAAGACCAACCCAGGAATAATGATCAGCAGGGAGATCAGAAAGTAAAGGTAACGATTCTTGATGATGTTCATGTCGTGCTCCTACAGACCGAACCAGCGCGGGTGATCTGAGAGTTTGATGTTGTCGAGGAGGGTGTGCAGGAAGGTGCGAGTCACAATGATGGCCGTAAACAGACTGACCGCGATACCCAGCGCCAGAGTGACCGAGAAGCCTTTCACCATGCTGGCGCCAAAGGTATTTCCAAAGGCATACAAGATGGCACAAGTGATCAACGAGGACGTGTTCGAGTCCCGGATGGATGGCCAGGCACGGCTCCAGCCGAGGTCAATTGCCTGACGCAAATTGCGACCGGCGCGTAGTTCCTCTTTCAAGCGTTCGAAGATTAGGATGTTCGCGTCGACAGCCATACCGATACTCAAGATGAAACCCGCGATACCGGGTAGTGTCAGGACGACAGGGATGAGTTTGAAGAGGGCGAGGGCAAGCAGTGCGTACACAATCAATGCAATGTCAGCAATGAAACCGGGCAGGCGATAATACAGAACCATGAACAGAATGACTACGCTCAGACCGATGATGCCGGCCAGCAAGCTCTTGCGCACAGATTCTTCACCGAGGGTCGCGCCCACGGTCCGGCTCTCGACTACTTTGACGGGCACCGGAAGCGCACCATAGCTCAACTGGATGGCGAGTTTATTCGCTTCTTCGGCAGTGAACTTTCCTTGAATAATGCCAGCGCCATCAGTGATCGGTGTATTGACCACCGGAGCGGAAATTACAGTTTTATCGAGCACAATGCCCAAATATTGACCCGTGTGCGCGGTTGTGTAATCTGCAAATACCTTGGCGCCTTTGTCGCTCAGGGAAAAAGAGACCGCCGGCTGACCCAGACTGTCGGTGGCGACATGCGCTTCCTTTAAGTCAGCACCGGTCATGACAGTCTTGTAGACAGTTTCTGGGGCTTGATTGGCATCAGCAGTGGGAGTCGGCTGATTCGCCTCGGACGTGGCGCTTGCCGTCGCTTCGGGTGCGGAAGTGGCCGTGGATGTTGCAGCCGGTGCGGTGGTCGAGGAGGCAAGATTATCGGTCTGGACCTTTGTCCCGGCGGGAAGTGGGTTCGATCCGAAATCCACAAATTCCAGCAGAGCAGTCTGCTGTAAGGCGGCTACCACCTCTTCCGGGTTGCTGACGCCCGGGAATTCAGCGACGATACGGCGTTCTCCTGCCGTCTGCATCAGTACCTCACTGACGCCTAGAGCGTTGGCGCGATTGTTCAAGATCTGGCGTGTAATGGACAAATCGTCCGAATTGACCGAGACGTTGGACGGGACATCGGCTTCAAGCAGAGTCTGTAACCCGCCACGCAGGTCCAGCCCCAGACGGGCTTCGACATTGCGTGCAAACAACGGTTGACCTGCATTGAAGGGATTGGGGAAGCTGATCTCTTTGCTCAGATCTATCCAGAGTGAAACGATCACCAGGAAGATGATCAGAATCAGCCAGTTGGTCGTTCGACGAGTCATGTAATTTCTCCATCCTTGTAGATGTGTATATCCATAAAAATGCCAGCCTGAGGCTGGGCGCGGCTGATTATACCCCTGTTGAATAGGCGTGGCTAGACTTTTCTATCATTAAGCGTTTATATTGCTTCACTTTGAAGGATCGACCTGCTTAATCTCTACTCGGCGGGATACACCCATTCTTTAAATAATGAGTCGAGATCGCAGGAACAGTGTTTTTCGGCCAGCGACTGCATGAATTGCGGAGTGGCGATGCCCCAGGAAAGCTGGTTGACGTAATCTTTCAGGAAAGCATCGAAAACTGTTTCGCCCATCTTATCTCGGAGAGCCACCAGGAATAAGGGTCCGCGCCCGTAGACGATGGCACCGTATTCCTTCCCACTGTATTTTGTGACCGGCAAACCGATGGGAATCTTGGCATAGTCTACACTTTTCCAGCGGTTATCGAGGGAACGGATAAATCCCTCTTCGCCGCGCGGACCGTATTCGCGGGCGAAATACTCCAGCGTCAGGTACTGCGCGAACGCTTCATCCAGCCACGGTTCATCTAATTGATCGTCCCCGACGAGATTATAGAACCATTGGTGACCCACTTCGTGAGCGACCACTCCTTCCAAAAGTTGTTTAGCGCTCGCGCCGGAAGGATTGTCTGTGGCGTTGTATTGGTGTGATGTGACCACAACCAGGCCCGGATATTCGATGCCACCGGCCAGCGTAGGCGTGGCAACAATATCCAACTCTGTGTATGGATAGGGAGCATAGAGCTGGCTATAAAGCTCGAGCGATTTGGCGGCAATATCCAGAGTGGCTTGAGCGCCCTCCTGCAGGTCTGCGGGAGCATAACTGTTGATTGTGATCCCATCGACTGTTTCGGAAACTTTTTGATAATCCGGACTTGCTGCCAGATAAAAATCACGCGCCGGACCCTCGGCTACTGTCAGTGTTTGCGTTAGGTCGTCTGTAGAGTGGCTGATCTCACTTCCTGTTGTGATCAGTGTGACCTCTTTTGGCGCTGTAATTTTTACGATATAAAACGATGGATCGGTGTACGTAACATCGCCCTGGTTGGACGGAATTTCGGCATTCCAACCCTCATCGTCGTAGACAGGGATGGTTGGATAGGCATGCGCAAGGGCAAGTACGTTGTCGTAAAAGGCAAGGACTCCGTAATTTTCTTCAATTACCTGCGGAACAGTGACCGTAAAGTCCATCTTGAGCACGGTGTTTTGACCCGCGGCCAGGGGCGCCGCGAGCGGCAGGATCATCAGGCTATTTTCCAGATCGTACTGTGGCGTGACGCTCTGATCATCCACAAGGGTGTTCGACACTTCCATGCTCCCACCCAGGCTATTGGGAAAGAGTCGCAATTCCACTTCATGCAACGGGACAGTTTCGGTATTCGTGTACCGTACGTCTTCATGTCCGGTAATGTGGTAAAGATCAGCGGCAACATTCAATTCCAGGTGATACACGCTGGCGCCGTTCAGCTCATTGAGGATGGATTGTTGCGATTGCGTCAATCCATTTTTGAAAATGGAGCGATCCTCCCAGGGACTACTTGTGGGACCAAGATTCGACGGCGCGCTCGTTATGGATGGAATGCTTGTATTGGATGGGGGAGTAATGCCAGGGCCGGGCGTGGCAGAGCTGCAGGACATCAGAAGTAGCGCCAGGCTGAAGACAGAAACGATTATTTTTTTCAAGCAGAAAATTCCTTTAGGAAAGACTTCATATCACTAGGCGGCAGTCTGTAAGAAATCCAATGTGGTTAGTAGGACTTGCTCGGCCGTCATGTCATCCGTATTAACGATGAGATGAGCGTGTTCGCGCGCGTGGGCGAGACGGCGGAGCTGCTCCTGATAATCTTTTTCCCGCCAGTCGAGTTTGCGCCGCCTTGTGCTAACCGGGAATGAAGCGCCAAGATAGATGAGGATATCGGGTTTGGAAATGATTTGCCACATGGCTGGCACATAGGAATGTTCCTGCGCGATGTGACGGCAGCGATAGCCATGTCTCGCGAGGCCGGCGATTAAAGTGGATTTCCCCGAACCACACGGACCCACGACGCCAATCAGCGGCTTACTGGCAGGCTCCATTACTGGCTGTCTTGCATGAGCTTACTAAGCTCTTCGGGACCACCAAGCACCGCCAGTGTATCGCCCGCGCTCAATGGATGTGTATCCGTGGGGTGCATCTCAGAGCTGTGGTCGCGCCGTAAGAGAATGATGTTGAGGTGATAATTATCTTCCACATAGCCTACTGTCTTGTGTGCCAGTGGCGAAGAGGCGGCGATGGTCAAGCGCGCCAGGCTGAGCTGCTGTCCCTCAATGGATATTGGATTGGTCACATCGGCACCGGCCGCCGCGGCGGCAAAGACGGGCGCGGCCATTTCAGTGGCGCTCAATGCCAGGAACCCAAATTGCTCGTGCAGCGCGTGCGCAAAGTCTTCATCGAAGATACGGATCACGACCTGGATCTTCGGATTCAAACTGCGCGCCTTTAATGCAATCTGCAAGTTCATGGCATCGTTTTGGCTGGCAAGAATGATCGTATGGGCATCCTGGATGTTCGCACCTTCGAGAGCGGTTGCATTGCGTGCATCCTCTTCGATGACAGGAATGCCCAATTCTCGTGCTGCGATCACGGTATGCTTGTCCGCTTTGATTTCTATGATCGCTACACTCTTTCCCATCTCGTGAAGTCGTTGAGCGATGCGATATCCCAGGTGCCCCAAACCCACCAGCACCATATGATTCTTCATTGTGGAGGCAACAGCCATTTCCCACTCCTTATTCCGCGCCCGCCGGTTGAAGAGCAGACTGCCAAAATCGGCAAGTCCCTGCGCCAGGATGATGATCCCAACCAGCGGCATGAGGAAATGAAATACTTGCAGGCCAAAATGTTTTGGAAAGGCGACCGAGGGTTGTAGAAAGGCGGCCGTCAGGACAATGAAAATTGCTTCACTTGGACCGGCGACAGGTTCGCCTACCCAGTTGGAAATTGCATGATAAAGGTATCCGCCACCGACAACAGCCACTGTAAAAAGCAACAGCGGTGTGCGAAACTCATTCAGCAGGATGACAGTGTCGCGCCAGCCCGCTTTCCAATGCTGGATGCGATGCCTCATGCCCATGCACGGCCCTCAATCGGCAGGCGGACGGTCAGACGACGAACGTTATCACCTGTCCGGGAAGTGACCTTGAGCACCAGCACGCTAATATCGTCGGCGGGTCGGTTCTCGTCCAAGCCGACAGCATGCGCCAGAAGCAGATCGCCCAGCGTCTGCGGGCTTGGATCCGCATCCTCCAAAATAGAGTGGATGACCTCGCTGACATTCATTGGATTACCGCGTCGTTCTCCGGCGTGCGTCAGACCATCCGTGTAGATCACAATTGTCAAGCCGGGCTGGATCGCCATCTCGGTGATGAACGGGCGGACATTTCGCGACGTGCCGAGCGGCATGCTCTCTTCGCCAAGTACGTCTATCCGTTCGTTCGAACAAATGCAAATCGGGGCGGGGTTATTGCGCGTCAGGACGATCGTGCGGCTGTGAAGATCCACGGAAGCAATATTAAGCGTACAGATGACCTTGCCTTGTTTTTCGGTATAAAGCGCATCCGATGCAGCCCGCGCCGCGGCTCCATCGCGGACGCCCTCGGCGAGTAGACCGATCACTCTGCGGACAACCATCTGCGAGACGGCTTTTGCTCCCCGCCCCGAGGTCTGTCCATCGGCAAGCACTACAGAAAGTCCCCCATTGGGACGTTCGACAATCTCGAGCGTGTCGCCGCTTTCGGAAGAGGCATACTTGTTGACCTTGGCTACCGCGATCTGCACTTCCATCCTTTGATTTTACTATGGTTGGAAATTTCGAGATTGCGATGGAACGAACAAGGAGCATAACCGCCTGAATCAGCCGTCGTAGTAAACACTATACGGAGGTCCTTATGAATAGTCGAGTCAAATTGTTGGGGCATCCGCTCCATCCCATGCTCATCGTATATCCGCTGGGTCTGTTGTCGACGGCAGTAATCTTCGATCTGATTTACAAGTGGGTTAACAATGCCGTCTTCCCGGTCGTTTCCTATTGGATGATCACAGCCGGCTTGATTGGCGGCCTGCTCGCGGCAGTAATCGGATTTACAGAATGGCTCGCCGTGCCGAACAATTCCCGGGCGAAAAGCATCGGTCTCTACCACGGGCTCGGGAATTTAGTAATTGTCCTGCTGTTTGCCGGCAGCTGGTGGCTGCGTACTGGCGCTGCAAACAATGCGCCGAGCACCGTCGCATTTATTCTGTCCCTGCTTGGATTCGCTTTAGCTCTGGTTACCGGTTGGTTGGGTGGAGAACTGGTCTATCGCCTCGGCGTGGGAGTCGATCACGGAGCGAATGTAAATGCACCCAACTCCCTCTCCGGTAAGGAAGCCAGCACGACAGGCGGGCGCAGACACTCGGGCCGAACCACCACTCGCTAATGAGAATTAGGCCGGTAAGATTGATTCGGTGCACGCGTCCACCAGACACGGGGCAATGACGCGTCTGCTTATAGCTACAAGAACTAGCGTGTCAACATGGAACTTTGCCTGCTTAAGGTGAGGAGTTCAGATTTATTCGTGATGACCATATCCCCGAACTGACTGAGCGCCAGGGCAGCAAGAGTGACCCCATAGCGCAGGCCGGACGAAAGGTCATCCTCTAACCAGCCTTGGATCACGCCGGCTGCCAGCGCATCTCCCGCACCGAGTCGATCGATGATCCGCGTGCGGCGCGCTGCCTCTTGTTTCCAAGCTTTCCCGTTCCAGAGAAGCGCGCCTTGTTCCGCGCAGGTCAAAACGAGATAGCGTGCACCGCTTTTCTCTAAGAGCATTTGCGCGGCTTGCTGCCCGGAACCTTGAAGATGGAATAATCGCAGTGCATCAGATTGACTGCAAAACAATAGTTCCACGCCTTGGATCATCGGAAGCAGGGTCTGAGCGGCAGCTGCTTCAGACCACAACTTTTGTCGGTAGTTAATATCAAAACTAACAGGGATGTGGCGCGCCCTGGACCGTGCTATCGCCTCCGTTACAATTTCACGGCAGGAGGAAGATAGCGCCGGTGTAATGCCTGTGAGATGAACTAGGCGAGTATCTAATAACAAATCCCAATCTATATCTTCTACCTGGAGCTGGGTTGTAGACGAGTGAAGACGATCATAGGTTACTTGAATGCCGCGCGGCGACTCACCAAATTCAACATAATAAGTTCCCAGGCGCCCATTTATATTCCAGTGGATTCCACTTGCATCGACGCCCGCAACCCGTAAGGCATGCAACGCTTTCCTGCCAACGGGATTTTCCGGCAACGCGCCAAGCCAGCACGTTTTTCGCCCCAAGCGTGAAAGTAACGTCACGACATTGGCTTCCGCGCCCGCCGGATACATATCCAATTTGGTCGCGTTTTCGAGCCGTTCCCCAGCAGGAACGCTGAGACGCAGCATCATTTCCCCGAATGTCGTCACATCGAAACGTGGCTCAGGCATGTTTGGCTCGGTCCCAGGCATCGCGCAGCGCCTGCGCTCGGGCGGTTAACTCATGTGAAGGCTGATCTTGTTTGCCGACCAATTTACTGCCCAATCCAACTGCAACCGCCCCTGCACGCGCGTAATCTGCAATGTTTTCGAGAGATACGCCTCCCGTTGGAATAAAGTCAACATCGTTGAATGGACCACGGATCGCTTTGAGATACATCACTCCATTTGCCAATCCATCCATCGGAAATAACTTGAGCATGCGGCAGCCTGCAGCAAAAGCCTGTTGTATTTCGGTGGCCGTAAACACACCCGGGATATGGAGCAGGTCTCTGCTCTGCGCGAACAACACGGTCTCCAGGTCAAGATTCGGTGAGACCAGAAATTGTGCTCCCGCCT
>DATHUN010000585.1:0-3196 GCA_035462205.1 Anaerolineales bacterium | reverse complement strand
GTGTGGAACGAGTGATCCACGGGAGGTACATAGTCCGACCTCGGCGGCGTATGGAACGAGTTATCCACGGGAGGTACATAATCCGACATCGGCGGCGTGTGGAACGAGTTGTCGATCGGCTTGTAATCGGACATGGGCGGCGTGTGGAAAGAGTTGTCTACTGGCACATAGTCCGACATCGGCGGGGTGTGGAACGAGTGATCCACAGGAGGCACGTAATCGGACATCGGCGGGGTGTGGAATGCCGGATCTACGCTCGGTTCATTGCTCGCCCGGACAACGGTACCTTTCACAAGGAAAGCGACGGCTACTAGGATCAAGCCCGCAAACAGCATTTTGAAGAAACGGTTAGTAAACATTTTGAACTCCTTTTTGAGTTGGTGAATATGATCCCAGTTTAGCCACCGGGCGTTTCCATTCTGTTTGCTACCTCGTTTCGGACGCGTTTCGGTTTCTGTTTCAGGCATGATTTGCATGTCTCACAGGTTGGGCAATGTATATTTCCCTGAATGCGGCTTATAATTTCTTCATGCCCCGGCTAGAAATCGCTCTGCTTGGCTCCCCAGAAATCAAGCTCGACGGCAAAGCCATCAAGACCGACCGCCGCAAGGCTGTTGCCTTGTTGGCGTATCTGGCTGTGACGGGTCGGGCACATACACGCGACCAGCTCGCCACCCTGCTTTGGCCAGATTACGACCATACAGCGGCATTTGCCTATTTGCGCCGTACATTGTGGGAATTGAACAATTTCCTGGGTGAGGAGTGGATGGAGGCAAATCGAGAAACAGTTGCCTTCAAGCCTGACTCTGCTGTTTGGCTGGATACAGGTGTCTTTCAAAAATATTTGACGGAATCAAAGGATGAGTCTTCTTTAGAGGAAGCTATTTCTCTCTACCGCGGAGATTTCCTGAGCGGTTTTTTTGTGCAGGATACCGCTCCCTTTGAGGATTGGCAGATCCAACAGGCAGAATATTTCCGGCGTGAGTTGGCGGGGGCACTTGAAAAATTAATTGTTATCTACGAACAAGCAGGAATGCATGACAAAGCGCTGCCTCATGCACGACGCTGGTTGTCGCTGGATCCACTCAATGAATTTGCACATCGAGCCATCATGCGCCTGCACGCCGGGCTGGGTGACCGGTCGGCGGCCGTGCACCAGTATGAAGCCTGTGTTCAGATCCTCAACAAAGAATTGAAGGTCCCCCCACAAGCGGAAACCACAGCGCTGTATGAAAAAATAGTCCGCGGCGAGATCAAAAAGGCGGTTTTAGACCAAACGCAAACATCTTCGGCCTCCGTTCATTCCAGCTCTCATCTACCATTGCTCCCTACGCCGTTCATGGGACGACGTCCCGAAGTGGAACAGATCAAAACTTTGGTGATGAATCCGGATCATCGCCTGGTGACTCTCGTCGGTCCGGGCGGGATCGGGAAGACGAGGCTTTCCATCCAGTCCGCCTCCGAGCTTGTGGACGAATTCCCCGATGGCGTCTGGTTTGTCCCGCTCGCGCCGCTGCAATCCACCGAAGCGATCCTGCCTGCGATGGCCAAAGCGCTCGATTTTTCATTTTACCGTCAGGAGGAGCGGCCTCGCCAACAATTGGTCGATTACCTGCGGGAAAAGCATCTCTTGCTCATTCTGGATAATTTTGAGCATCTGATCCATGAAGGAACCGAGTTGATCGGAGAAATTCTTGCCACCGCAAAAAACCTGAAGTTGTTCGTCACTTCCCGCGAACGGCTCAATTTACAGGGGGAACAGTTATACCGGGTCTCCGGGATGCGGACTCCCGCAGCGACCGACGTTGCTACCTGGATCGATCCCGAACAGCAAGCCAAATCTTTTAGCGCATTGCAATTGTTCGTGGAGCGCGGCAAGCGTGTCCGGCCCGATTTTCGATTGACGCCGGAAAACTTGGGAGCAGTGACAGAAATCTGCAGACTGGTGGAAGGCATGCCGCTAGGAATCGAACTGGCAGCCGGCTGGCTAGAGGTTCTAACGCCGGCCGAGATCGCCGCAGAGGTCACTCGCAGCCTTGACTTTCTGGAGACGGATCTTCAAGATGTGTCTGACCGCCAACGCAGCATCCGAGCTGTATTTGAATCTTCCTGGAAAATGCTGAGCGAAGAAGAACAAAATATTTTTAAGAAACTGACCGTCTTCCGCGGTAGTTTTTCGCGTGAAGCGGCACAGAATGTGAGTGGCACCTCCCTGCGCATGCTGCTAGGGCTGGTGAACAAATCGTGGTTACAGCAAGTGGAGGAAGGGCGGTTTGCACTGCATGAAGTTTTAAGGCAGTACGGTCATGAACGGCTGCAATCCAATGAGGAGGAATGGCAATTAGCCAACGATAGTCATGCAGAGTATTATCTGGATTTTGTCGAGAAGCTGGAAAAGGATCTGCGTGGGGCAAAACAAATTGAAGCTGCGAACGCCCTGAATAAGGAATTTGAGAATAACATCCAGGCAGCCTGGGACTGGTTAATCGAACGCAGCAGATTCGCTGACCTCGCCCATCGCATGCTGCCTGGGATATTTCATTTCAGTCTGATTCGCACGCCCGTGATTCTTGTTGCGATGGTGAAGCGAGCTCGCAAAGCTTTTCCAGAATTTCGAAGCCGTGAAGATTTGCTGCAACGCACAATTCTGGAAACGGTGGAAACTTCGTTTGAAATCAACTGGGACATGCTTGAAGACCAACCCAAGGAGCGACTACTACAATTGTGGGCAACCGTGGAGAAGTTCGAGCTTGCCGACAATCTGGGATCTTGGTATTTCGCGCTCATACTCGCATACCGACAGGGAATCGATGTCGCCAAGGAGGTAAGGGATTTTCAAAAACTTTTACAGAAACCGGAGATAAGACAAGACCCTTGGGCGTTTGGATATGCTCTTTTAGTGGAGTACCAGAACGATATGATAGCCGGTGCTGGAGAAGTAGAACGCGAAAGATGCCTGCTGCAAGCGCTCGAGATTTTCCAACGCATCGGCGTGGTGCACGAGCAGGCAATTACGTTCCAGCTGTTAGGGGAGATCGCCAAGGGCAAGAAATCCTTCGATCAGGCAGTGCAGTTCAAACAAGCCGCCTTGGAGTACTACGAAAAGTCCGGCGATCAATTCGGAGTAGGTATGATTTGGTTTGATCTGGCACAGATCAATCTCTCCCGAGGAAATTTTGAACAGGCATTTCATGCC
>DATHUN010000584.1:0-1709 GCA_035462205.1 Anaerolineales bacterium | reverse complement strand
ATTTAGCCCATGATTCGCCTATATAATACTCTCACCCGCAAAAAAAAAGATTTCGAAACTCTCGAACCGAACATCGTCAAGATGTACGTCTGTGGCGTGACGGTTTATAACGATGCGCACGTCGGGCATGCCATGTCCGCGCTGGTATTTGACATCATGCGCCGTTATCTGGAATATCGCGGCTACGCAGTCAAACACGTCATGAATTACACCGATGTGGATGACAAGATCATCAACCGCGCCAACCAGCTGGGCGAGGATCCACTCCAGCTGTCACAACGTTATATCGAAGACTACGCTAGCGATCTCGAGAATTTGAATGTGCTGCCTGCCACATCGAACCCGCAGGTGAGCAAGACCATGCCGCTCATTATCAAGTTCATCCAAGGTTTGATTCAAAAGGAAGCTGCGTATGCCGCCCCGAATGGGGACGTCTATTTCAGTGTATCCAGCGATCCGGATTATGGCAAACTCTCCGGTCGTAAAATTGATGATATGCAAGCCGGGGCGCGCATCGAGGTCGGAGAGGCGAAAGATCATCCGATGGACTTCGCCCTCTGGAAGGCAGCCAAGCCCGGGGAAATTTCCTGGGATAGCCCGTGGGGCAAGGGGCGTCCTGGCTGGCATATCGAGTGCTCAGCGATGAACCTAGCCGAACTCGGCGAACAGATCGACATTCACGGCGGTGGCAATGACCTGATCTTTCCGCATCATGAGAACGAGATCGCTCAGACCGAATCGTACACTGGCAAACCATTCGCCCGCTACTGGGTACACAATGGCATGCTGCAGTTAGGTGGCGAGAAGATGTCCAAGTCGCTGGGCAACATCGTCAGTATCAAGGAGTTCCTCAAGAAGCGCGATGCCGACGTGATGAGAATGCTTGTCTTGATGGGATACTACCGCGCGCCCCTGATCTTTAACGAGGAGACCCAGGATGCCGCCGAAAAATCGCTCGAGCGGCTGAAGTCTGCATTTCGACCGGCTTCCACCTCCGCCAAAGGACTCGCCACAGATTCTGCCTCCGCGCTTGCCTCCCAGGCAGAATCTACGAAACAATCCTTCATCGAGGCAATGGACGATGACTTCAACACACCACTTGCACTCGCCGCATTGTATGAGCTCGTCAAAGCCACTAACGCTGCCCGCGATCAAGGCGCGACGGATGAACAGCTCCAACCCGTCCAAGCCATGTTGCGGGAGTTGACGAGTGTGCTTGGCTTACGCTTGCAGGAGAAACAGGGCTCGGGCGATGCCGATAAATTTATTGACCTGCTCGTGGAGGTGCGTAGTGAGGTGCGCAAGCAAAAACTCTGGGCCGTATCTGACCAGATACGGGATAGATTGAAGGAACTTGGCGTAATCATTGAAGACAGCAAAGAGGGCACAAAGTGGCGCTGGAGTTGATTTTGGTATGCATGATTTTACGAAAACTTCCGAGAGTACTCGGAAGTTTTCATTTTGAACCGAACACAATGAACAATTTGTGCAAATAAGTTGAAATAATTGCGTTTAAATGGCAGGGGTACTCAGGTAGGGGTCTTGTATCGCAATTATCCCGTAATGTTTCCTGCGGGATATTCCGTAATACTTTTTACGAATACATCGTTTATTATCAAGATGATGGGGAACGGGGAATCATAGATTGCATTATTGATTTATTGCATCTAACTTGTAGAAACATAAGGATGGCCGAAGGGCTTTCCTTT
>DATHUN010000583.1:0-3072 GCA_035462205.1 Anaerolineales bacterium | reverse complement strand
ATGGGACAGATTGTCCAAAGTCACGGTATGCATTTCTTCGAGCTTGCCGGACCGGATCTGCTGCTTGGCTTCGACGCTGCACCAGAAATTCGGAACGTCGTTGGTTTGATCGGCGCGAACCCGGAATTGACAGTCAAAGCCGTGCAACTGCGCAAGTTCGGACAGCAGATCATCAAAACACTTGGGGGAAGAAAAATCCATCCTATCTTTGCCGTGCCGGGCGGCGTGAACAAAGCCCTGACGCTAGAAGAGCGTGACTCCATTTTGATTGGAATCGATACTGCCATCGAAACGTTACAAATCGGCTTACAGATCATGAAAGACTGGGCCGAAATGAATATGGAGGACATCAACAAGTTCGCTGTGTTCCCCACCGGGTACATGGGATTGACCACGCCTGAAAATGGACTGCAGTTATATGATGGAAACGTTCGCCTCATCAGCCGCGCGGGCGCCGAACTCGAACGCTTCCCGATTGCCAACTATCTGGATTTTATTGCCGAACATGTCGAACCCTGGTCCTATCTAAAGTTCCCGTATTACAAGAAATTGGGATATCCGGAAGGCGTTTACCGCGTCGGTCCGCTGGGACGCTTGAACATCGCTGAGAAAATCGACACGCCGCTAGCCAATGAGGAATTGAAAATCTTCAAGAGCCTAAGTGATGGTAAGCCCGTGGAAAATACTCTGTATTATCACTATGCCCGCTTAATCGAAGCGCTCTTCGCGGTCGAAAGAATCGGCGTCCTCTGTGAAGATCCTGATATCTTAAGCACGGACATTCTTAACACTCGCCAGGATTACAAAGGACATGGCGTGGGCGTGATCGAAGCGCCGCGCGGCACATTGATCCACGATTACACAGCCGACGAAAATGGCATGCTGCTCAAGGTCAACTTGATCGTCTCCACGGGACATAACAACTGGGCGATGAGCAATGCGGTGGATAGCGTAGCTAAGACCTATGTCAAGGGACCCGACGTCAGCGAAGGAATGCTCAATCGTGTCGAAGCCGCCATTCGGGCATATGACCCGTGCCTGTCGTGTTCTACCCACGCGGTCGGGCAGATGCCCATCCAGCTGGATATCGTCGGCGCAGATGGCGCGTTGATCAAGACAATCAAACGAGACTAGTACGGCAACTTTATTAAATTGTACGGTACTTTGAACCAATGAGTAGTCCTATTTCAATTCAGCCCGGCAATCTAAAGTTGTTGCGGCGCTAGAATTTCTGATTAACCCAAAGGAGTTCCACCATGACGACAGTTCGAAAGATCCTTGATGAAAAAGCGGAGACCAAGATCTACAGCGTGCCATCCACCGCGACCGTCTTTGAAGCGCTCCAGGAAATGTACCAAGGCAATACAGGTGCAGTTCTAGTCACAGAAGAGGAAAAGATCATCGGCATCTTTACCGAGCGAGATTACGCACGCGAGGGTGAAGTCAAGGGCCGATCTGCGAGAGATACGCTTGTCACCGATGTCATGACCAAGCAAATGGTTTCGATCAAACCGGAAACGAATCTCGAAGAATGTGTGGAACTCATGAGCAAATACCATGTGCGCCACCTGCCCATCATCGAAAAAGACCGCGTCGTGGGAGTCGTCTCGATCCGGCATCTCGCCGAAGCTCTTCTCCAGGAAAAACAAGGCACCATCGTCGAATTGGAAAACTATATTCTCGGAACAGGTTACGGCGAGTAAAACACACCTTTTAATCGCAAATAAAACAAACCAGGTACAGAGGGGGCGCCTGGTCTTGTGTCTGGTCTGATTCTTTATTAGTAAAGGATTTACGTTGAAGAAGTTATTGATCATCGGCTATGGAAACCCCGACCGCCAGGATGATGGCGTGGCGTGGCATATCCTACACGCTATGACATTGAAGCTCGGGTTGTCCGCGCCGGACACCTATGAAGATGAGTTTCCGGAGTTTGCCCAGATCGATTTTGCCTTCTATTTACAGCTCACCCCTGAGATGGCAGAAGATATCCATGGCTACGAATACGTTTGCTTTGTCGACGCGCATACCGGCAACATTTCTGAACCGGTGCGTTTGATTCCGGTGGAAAGTGAATTTCAGGCTTCGCCGTTCACCCATCATCTCACGCCGCAATCCCTGATTTCCTTTTGCGAAACATTGTATGCGAACAAGCCCGATGCCGTCCTGCTTTCCGTGCGGGGATATCACTTTGGTTTGTCACAACAGCTTTCGGAGGAGACCGCAGAGCTAATCCCGGAAGCGCTGGATTTGATATCGGATTGGATCAGTGCCAGAGGTCTATTTTTACCTGCTTGAAAGGAGTGGCAAATGGAAGGACCGTTTAGCTTCTTTCTGTTCTTTTTCGTCGTTGTGCCATTTATCCTAATCAATACGACAGCCTACATCAAGGACCGCAGAAAAGCTGATGACGAAGTTCAGCAGCTCTTGAGAGAAAACAATAATTTGCTGCGAGAACTTCTCGAGCGAACAACACGTTCCTAATTTTTCAGAAAGTAATAGCCGAAAATCTAGTGCGCTTTTTGTCTCCATTTTTGCTATACTGATTGCAACAACATCGTTGAGGGCAGATACTCTGCTCCTGAAGAAACATACATGAGGAATGGCAGAATTATGGCTACTGTAAAACATCTGGTTGATTCGAAAACGGATAGCACACACTATGCTGTGAAGGCGAACGAAACCGTCTTGAAGGCACTCCGGGTCATGACAGGGGCAAATATTGGCTCGGTACTGGTAATGGACGAAAACAAGATCATTGGCATCTTCACCGAACGCGATTATGTTCAAAAGGGGGAGTTGGAAGGTCGTACCGCCGCGAAGACGCTTGTCCGAGAGGTCATGACGGATGCGGTATACAGCGTCACAAACGAGACCTCTACAGACGAGTGTATGGCGGTTATGATGAAATTGCATAGTCGTCACTTGCCTGTGGTAGAGAACGGTATCTTGGTCGGTATTATTTCCATGCGGGATGTGGTCGCCGAGGCATTAGAGGAGCGCGAAAGCAAGATCAAAGGCTTAGAGGATTTGATTCATGACTCAGGCTTCAACCGATAATCTTCAAGTACA
>DATHUN010000582.1:0-8959 GCA_035462205.1 Anaerolineales bacterium | reverse complement strand
AATCCAACACCGGATGCGGATCCTCGGGCTTGCACTCGCGGTCGGCCGAGAAAGTGGGATTACGCGGCATATCATGTGACTCGAGCCAGTCACGTCCTTCTCCGGACCGGAGCCATTGGCGCGCGAACTTATCGGTCACGTTCATAACCAAGTCTTCCTTCGCAAAATCCTTGCAGGTATCGTTTGCCACCAAGCCGGTCCAGGTATCGATGTAGACACGGCGGAGCAGATCCTGGCCTTTCGGCAGCGGAGGCTGGTCGCTGGCAAAGAACTCACTACGTTCACCGCCTCGGCACGCGTTGGAAGGCTCGGTGCCGGAGGTAACACAAATCACCTTCTCCACAATTCCGGGAGGAATGGAGAAGGGCGTCGGTGCGTTGTTCGTAACATAGGGAACTGCGAACGTCATGAACGCTGACCAGATCGGCGCTGCGCCGGTCAGACCTGTGGTATTGACCATGGGTGTGTAATCGGCATTGCCAACCCATACACCAGTAACCAGATCAGGGGTATACCCAAGAGTCCAGTTGTCGCGGAAGTCGTTGGTCGTTCCTGTTTTCGCCGCCACTTGGAAGGGCAGGTTCAATAAGGAGTTGCGTCCGAACATCCAGGAGCGGGCTTCATTATCGGAGAGTATGGAAGAGATCAAAAAGGCATGTTCGGCGCGAATAACTTGCTCGCCCGCCGGAGGCTGGTATTGATAGACAACATTGCCTTTGTAATCCACGATCTTCAAAATCGAAACTGGTGGCATGCGCTTGCCATAATTGGCAAACACGGAATAGGCAGAGGTCATTTCAAGCAGGCTGACGTCGCCCCCACCGAGGGTTAATGACAAACCATAATCTGGTCTCGTAAAGCTGGTGATGCCCAGCCGTTGAGCCATAGCGACCATGCCGTCTTTTTGCGGTGTAGCCGGGTCATCGTATACATGCACAAAATCGAGTGTCTTCACGGCCGGGACGTTGAGCGAATTTGACAACGCCGTGCGGACCGTGACCGCGCCATGGAATCTACCGTCGTAGTTCACGGGGCGATAGGGTTCACGAGTATCGTTTGGATCACCGGAGGGCGGGAATTCACTTGGCACATCCCAGATTAGCGTGGCGGGAGTCCATCCCTTTTCGAACGCAGCAACATAGTTGATTGGTTTGATCGATGAGCCTGGTTGGCGCGTCGGGCTATTGGCCATGTTAACTTGACCGGAGATCGCCTCGTTATAAAAATCGGGAGAGCCCACCATAGCGAGAATCTCGCCGGTCGCCGGGCGGATCGAAACGAGAGCGCCGTTATGAGCGTTCTTGTCGGTGAGTTGAGCGACCTGATCAGTGACTAATGCCTGGGCTTGATCCTGGAGCGTCGGGTCCAGGGTGGTATATACCACGAAGCCGGAGCGATAAATCGTCTGGGCACCATATTGCGCTTCCAACTGTTCACGGACGTAATTGACCCAGTGCGGATAACGCGTATTGATCGTCGGTGAGTTGAATGTGTATGCCTTCATCTCATTCGCCGCGTTTGCTGCCGCCAGCTCGTCCACGCAGACGGGAACTTCACTGTTGCTGACCTTGATACAGCCGCGCTGCTTGCTGAGACCATACATCAGCACGAGCACTTGCTGCTGGCGCTCAAGGGTGGTATCGCGGTCGGTGTATACGTCATAGGTGCTGGGCGATTGCGGTAAGCCAGCCAGGAAGGATGCTTCGGCAAGTGTCAGTTGATTGGCAGTCTTGCCAAAATAAGTTTCGGAGGCTGCTTCGATTCCATAAGCCAGGTTGCCATAATAAATCTCATTCAAATACAGCTCGAGAATATCATCCTTGGAATATCGGCGCGTGATTTCTGCCGCCAGGATGATCTCACGAGCTTTGCGAGAGTATGTTCGTTGGGCGCGTTCCTCCGGCGAAAGCAGTAAGGCGCGGGCGAGCTGCTGTGTAATCGTCGAGGCACCGCCGCCCTGGCCGCCGGTCTGGTAATTTTGCCAGAGGGCACGGATGATCGCAGCCGGATCGAAGCCAGGATGGCTGTAAAAATCCTGATCCTCTGTGGCAATCGTTGCCGCCACCAAGACAGGGGAAATCTGGCTGAGTGGCACATACGTCCGGCGCCCTGCGTTCGGGTCGAGAATTTCATAAAGCGGATTGCCGTTCCGGTCTAGGATGCGCGTGGTTTCGAATTGGGAGGCGCGCGTCTGCAAGTCCTCCACGCTCGGCAGGGTGCGGGCGATCGAATAGTACGAGAACAACAAAACGGTCCCGCCCATTAATAGCAGGAGCACGATACTAAACATCATGACCAGCAGCAACCGAACCAAACATCCGCCATAAGCCGGATTCCACCCCGAAGGAACAGGTCTCTCAGCGGGCGGGTAGGTAGGTTGAATAGGAGGGTTGAGCGGCGGTGCCGGCGGCACGTAGCGCACTGCAGGTGCCCCATTGCGCTGACGGTTGGTTGGTTCGTAGGCAACCGGAGCTACTCGCGTCCCTTCGAGATCCGTCTCGTTGACGCGACGCGGCAGCGGCATATTATCTTTATCGAGTGGGATCGGTGCAGGTGGAGGGGTGCGTTGTCTCGGTATGCTGGCTTTGGTTGTATCGTTCGGGTCAACAGGCTCGTCTATTGGATCTACGGGCAACTCGGCGCGAGTCTCCGCTTCGGAATCCAGTAATCGTTTGATGCGTCTTCTTCTCTCTTCTTCTTCTGGGTTTGTCATTATTCAGTCCATGTGAGCGGATGGCGATCCGCCTCTACATCCTATTATTTTGGTTTACTCATCATCAGGACGGTCCATTGACCGCGATGGCAAACCTCCTCATTTTGGTTTTTCACTTCCAGCGTGATCGTCACGGAACCTCCGCCGATCCGCGGCAGAGCCTTGGTTTCTTTCACTTCCAGTTCTACATAAATTGTGTCACCAATAAAAACTGGCTTGACGAACTTCCATTCATTCACTTCCCGAAACGCGATCACCGTTCCGTCGAGGATTCCTGTCTGCCAGGCAAGACCGGAGGCGATCGCCAAGCCTAACAATCCATGGGCAACCTGCCTGCCGAAAAGGGTCGTCTTGCTGAACTCCGGGTCAGTATGGATGCGGTTGTCGTCGCCCGATAATCGGGCAAAGGTCATGATGTCGTCTTCGGTGATCGTCCGCTTTTGCGTATCCAGCGTTTGCTCGACGAAAAAATCCTCGAAGTAAAGTCCCATGGATGTCTCCTCGTTTTGTGGCGCTCCGGTGGTTGAGTAGCCTTGCGCATTTTTTGCGAAAGACGTATCAACGTACACTCAACCATCAGAGTAGAGACTAAATTATACCCTTTGACCGCTTGACCAACTCCCCGTACAATACATCTATGCGTGATTGGTCACTCGCCAAAGGCGACCCGCTGTGCTTAACCCTGGCGGCGGATTCACGCCTCTCCATTCCTGACTACTTAAACGACCATATCTGGGAACTTGTTCTCGGCGGGGGGGAACCGGAAGCACTGGCGGTGCGTACTACCTACGGGTTGCGGGCAAAAGCCATGCGCATCTTCTTGCGTTTCAGTGAGAACGGTAAGTCGGTCAGCGACCCAGCGGCGTTTGCGCTGCCGCCTACACTCCGGCGTTTCTATCCAAATTTTCTCATCCTCGAATACTCTCCTTTACCCAATATTGACGTTATAACGGAATACTGGGTTCCACAATCCAATGCAATCAGTGGGCGGGTGGCTATCGCCAATAAGTCGAATGCCAACCGCAAAGTCCGCTTGGAAGTTTGTGCGTTGCTCACGCCGATCGGCGGGCAGAGCATGACTAACAATCAGATGCAACTGGTCAATATCCTCGCCGGTCAAACAGATGGACTGTATCCTGTCCTCTTTTTGACTGGCGGACCGGCACACGGTTCGGGCCTTCATCCATCGCTTTTTTTAGACCTCGAGCTGGGTCCCGGTGCCACGCGTCAACTGACCTGGACACAAGCCGCCACCGAGAACCTGCAAGCCTCCTTCGACCTGGCGCGTCAGAGCGCGGCTCGACCCTGGGAAGCGGAACGAGCACGGCTCGAGCTGCTGAATGCCAGCCAGACTGTGGACATCCACACCGGCGACAAAGACTGGGATGCCGCCTTCGCCTTGAGTCAAAGAGCCGCCTTCGGATTGTTCTTCCCTTCCAACGACAAATTGCCAAATTCATCCATGGTGGCAGTCCGCGGTCCCGATAACGGGTATTCCCCGAAAGGTGACGGGACCGACTATTCGGTTGCCTGGAATGGGCAAAATGCTTTCGATGCATATTATCTTTCCAATGTGCTGCCAGGTTCTTCTGCCGGACATGATTTGCTGAAAAACTTCCTTGCCATTCAACAGGACGATGGAACGATTGATGGCAAGCCCGGTCTTTCGGGCCAACGCGGGCGTTATAATGCTGCGCCAATTCTTGCCAGCCTAGCGTGGAAGTCCTATGAGAAGACCGAGGATCGCGAATATCTCGCAAAGGTCTATCCCAAGCTTTATAAATTTTTCTGGTCCTGGTTCTCGCCTGAATACGATGAAGATCGCGATGGGCTGCCGCAATGGAAGCACATCCTGCAAACCGGTTTTGAAGATAACCCGCTTTTTGATGCCTGGCACGATTGGTCACTGGGCGTGGACATTACCCAGGTCCACAGCCCGGCGCTCGAGGCGATGTTGTACAACGAGGCGGCCGTGCTCATCAAAATGGCTGAACAGCTTGGCCAGCATGATTCACTCTCACTACTCCATGAACAAGCCGCGAAGCTGCGCCACTCGATCGAGTCCACGTGGCAGCCGCGCACTGGCTTGTATCACTACCGCGACCGCGAAACGGGGATGAGTCTTGCCGGTAAGGTTCTTCTCAAGCAGCAGGGCTCCACAGTGTTGACACCCAAGTTAAAGTTCGAGAGTCCGATTCGGCTGTTGATCGAGGTGCAGAATCAAACGCCCACCTCAAAGCGGCCGGAGATTCGCTTGCACGAGTTCTCCACCAAGCCCGCCGATGAAGTTATCTCCGGCGGGGATTATCAATGGCGCAACAATGGGCTCATTTACACTACCCAAAAGGTATACTCAAAGCTCGCCAAGATTTCCATCCGTGGCTTGAACGAGGAGGACACGGTCGTCATCTGCACGTTGGATTTCACGAGCGAGGATCATACGCTCTTTATGCCTCTGTGGGCTGGCGTCCCGGATGAGCAGCGCGCCCAAACCATGATTGGTCGCGCCTTGTTGGACGCAAATCGATTCCATCGTCCCTATGGAATCCCGGCCTGTCCACTGCTCACCCAGCCGGAAGCGGAATCGGTTTCCCAGGCCGTCCATCTGCTTTGGAATTTGTTTATCTGCGAAGGTCTGCTTCGCTATGGATTCCGCTCCGATGCAGCCCGGATTGTCGCTCATATTATGACCGCCATTATCCAAAACCTCAAACAAAATCGCTCCTTCTTTGCACGTTATCACGCCGAAAAAGGCACTGGTATCGGCGAGCGCAATGCGTTGACGGGGCTAGCGCCTGTTGGTTTGTTCCTGCAAATCTTGGGTGTTAAGATCATTTCCTCCACATGTGTCAAGCTTGAAGGTGAAAATCCGTTCCCATGGGATGTAAAGCTTCACTATAAAGGCTTGAAGATTCTGCGGGGAATGAATAAGACCGAAGTGATCTTTGCCAACGGCAAATCCATTGTCGTGACCGATACGGAACCCAAAGTTATTTCATTGTAATGCCCCTCCTGGTAAACAATTTCATAACGTCGTTTAAGCAGGGGCGGCGCAGAGTCGCCCGTGCTTCTGTGGTATAAAAATTTGGCGGTGTGCAGATTTATGGCTGAAGAAAAAGCAACAGAGAGGGAATAGTAAGCTGCCCGTTTAGGGATCTAGGAATAGCGAGGGATCTACCATTCAGATGGGTAGTGCGGTCGGCAATGTAATTGCTCGCCGATTGAAAGTTTCTCGTCGTGAACGATTAACTCTGATTGCCGTTGGCGCCGCGGCAGGACTTGCGGCTGTTGTCGCAGATGTAATTGCAAAGGTGGGTGCGCATCCGTTCGCTGTTTTTTCTGTGTCCAAATAACCAATGCTCCCTGGGCAGAGGATCATCCTTCGATCACTGTGGAAGAGGGGATTTAATCTTAATCATTCGGGCTTATGGTATAAAAATTTCGCAGCGGGAGAGAATGTCGCTGTAATTGAATCTGAGAAGAATTCATGACCGGCGAGAATATCATCTTTGTTGAAGAAATTATTGTCATCCTTCTCCTGATCGCCTCCATTGTGGCGATCGTTGCACGGCGCTTGCGATTGCCTTATACGGTGGGTCTTGTATTGATTGGTCTGCTATTAAGTGTACTGTCGCCAGTGGCGATCAAAATATCCCCGCAGATTATCCTGGCATTGCTTGTTCCTCCTTTGGTATTCGAAGCCGCATTTCATTTGAACTTGGATCACTTACGACGAGACTTTTCGTTGATCCTGTTGCTTGCTTTACCCGGTGTTATTCTGACTACGTTGTTGGTCGGTGGCGTGGTTGCAGCCGGAACAGGACTGGCTATTCAAACCGCCTTGGTGTTTGGTGCGCTGGTCTCTGCCACGGACCCGGTCGCGGTGGTCGCTTTGTTTCGTCGGCTCGGCGTGCCGCGTCGCTTGCAGGTTTTGCTCGAAGGCGAAAGCTTGTTCAACGACGGGACCGCCATTGTGATGTTCAACCTGATGCTTTCCATCGCGCTGGCAGGAAAATTCAGCCTCAGCGAAAGTCTGCGTCAATTTCTGGCAGTCGCTGGCGGTGGCGTGCTGATTGGTATCACGCTGGGAATTGTCTTTTCAAGAACCATCGGTCGCATTGACGATCCACTGGTCGAAACAACCTTGACAACGGTGCTTGCGTTCGGCTCTTATCTTCTGGCAGAATACTTTCATGTGAGCGGTGTACTGGCAGTTGTTGCAGCAGGGATCGTGAACGGCAATGCCGGGCCCACGGATATGTCTGCGACAACGCGGGTGGTCGTCTTCAATTTTTGGGAATATGCAGCATTCATCGCGAACTCCTTTGTGTTCCTTCTGATCGGTTTGACGATCGACTTAAATCTCATGATCGCAAACTGGCAGGCGATTCTATGGGCGATCCTTGCCGCGTTGGTAGCGCGCGCCGCCAGCATTTATGGTTTTTCGGTTTTTGGCAAAGACCTACCTCCGCAGTGGAAGCACATCCTGTTTTGGGGCGGGTTGCGCGGCGCGATCACATTGGCGCTTGCACTTAGTCTTCCTGAATCATCGCCACTTGCCGGAGCACGTGGCAGCTTGCAGGCGATGGCATTTGGCATTGTGTTGTTTACATTACTGGTACAGGGTAGCTCTACCGATTGGCTGGTGAGACGTTTGAAACTGGTTCAACGTTCCGAGGCGCAGGAAGAATACGAGCGCCGTCATGCACGCTTTGTAGCAGGTCGCGCCGCGCATGATTATGTCCGGCGTATGAGCCAGCAGGGTGTGATTTCAGAACACACCTGGCAGCGACTTTCCCCTTTACTCGAAAAAAGAACCGCGGCGC
This sequence comes from Anaerolineales bacterium, assembly GCA_035462205.1. Classification (GTDB taxonomy): domain Bacteria; phylum Chloroflexota; class Anaerolineae; order Anaerolineales; family Villigracilaceae; genus Defluviilinea. The sequence goes on along the minus strand of DATHUN010000582.1, from coordinate 1,420 downwards.
TGGCAGAGGCCGTAAAGGAAGTGATTACATCGGATCCAATCGTAGAGAATGAAGAAGTTGATACCGCCCGGCGGGAAGCATTGCGCGCCCAACGCGCCGCTCTCAACGGTCTGTGGAGAGATGGCGTGATCTCCGAAGAGATTTATTCTCAACTGGTCGGTGAAGTGGATGAGGCGCTCACAGAAAGCGTGACAGGCTGGTCGGAGCTGGGGACGCTCAGCGCTGCTCCGAAGCTAAAGGTCAATCGCCTAATGGCTGCAATTGTGCAGGAGCAGGACGCTGAAAATGCTGTGCAAGGGCTGACGAAGCTTCGCTATGCCGTGACGCGGATGCCAAGCAGGGGAGGTTTTATCAGACGAGGTAATGTCACTTTGATCGTCGGTATGCCCGCAGGTCTGGAAGAGGCGGCAATTCGTGTCCTCAGGAATAGTTGTCGACAGCGTGTAGAATTCGTGCAGCCCCCTTTTCAGAGTTCTCGATTTCCCCTGCCTCCACCGATCGAAGTGAGCGTAGGCGGTGCCACTGTTTTTGTGTTTGAAGTGGAATCGTACATGCACTTTTGAAGGTGCTGAATTAGTTGAATCCTGGAAAAACTTCTGATAAGATGAAGCGTGAAACGAGGCATCATGGAAAAATCAATACATCTCTTAATGCTCGCCGTGGTCCAAGAGCAGGATATGGATACAGCCACGCGCGCGCTGACAAAGCTCGATGTTCCAGTCGTCTACCTTGCCAGTGCCGGCGGATTCCTGGGCCGGCGGAATGCCACGCTTCTGATCGGATTGCGCGCAGGCAAGGAGGACGCCGCGATTAAGTCGTTGGAGGAATCTTGCCGGCAACGCATCGAATACTTGACCCTGCCTCTCGAAGGGTCGCCTCTTCCGATGCCGACGCCTGTTCCCGTGACCGTGGGCGGCGCCACTGTTTTTGCGTTACCCGTTGAACTCTTCGAAGAGCTATAAACCAGGAGTGTGCCTCATGAAAATGGTTATCCTCATCCTCAAAGACCACGACGCGGACGCGATGACGCAAGCGCTCACGTCCGCCCAGTATCGTGTCACGCGTATTGCCTCCACCGGAGGATTTCTGCGCAGTGGTGTGGTAACTCTCCTGCTCGGCGTACGAGACGAACGTCTGGAAGGCGCGCTGGAACTGATCCGCAGCAAGCTGACACCGCTTTCCTCGGGAGAACGACGCGCCACCTTGTTTGTTGTCCCGGTGGAACGATTCGAACAGGTTTAATTCGGAACCAGAATCCCTTGCAGGTGATGTACTAAATCGAATGCAGAGACACTGAGATGTCATCTTTGTGTCTCTGTTTTTTATCACTACAAATGTAGTGCGATCTATACGTCGCTGCGACTCCAGAGGACAGTCATGAATATATGTTTTTATCCAATCGCTTCGTTTCTGGTTCTCC
>DATHUN010000581.1:0-3505 GCA_035462205.1 Anaerolineales bacterium | reverse complement strand
GCACCGTTCTTTACGGAGGCTTTCACATCCTGCGCTGCCTGCTCGGCCGCTTCGCGTTTATCCCCGACAAAAGTGACCGAGTGACCAGCCGCCGCGGCGCGAGTGCCGATGGCGCGTCCCATATTTCCGGGACCAATAATTGTTACGTTCATGCTTTCTCCTGTCTTCATTTCTAATATCCAAGCTCTTCTTTCACGATAATCATCGTGATTCGATCCGGCTTTATTTCCTTGTTCACGATCAAAATTTTGTTGAGTCCAGTATGTATGTTGTACAACTGTTGCATATGAACTTCTTCACGCGGCACACAATACTCTTCAATTCGCCGCATTCCTTCTTCTAGATCCTTCACAATCTTCTGCGCGCCGACCACCCAAATGACCTTGCCCGCGCCCGAAGCATAGGGTCCAAGCTGGCTACCGGTGTTGGATGCAATTAACACCTGTCCGTCTTCCGTCACCGCATGGACACTGCCTGCCGCGTAATCGGGCGTTCCACCTAGCTTCCGAATTTCGCGTCCCTGCGTAGCGCGATCCAGGGCGAATATCTTGGGACGTAGTGCCTCGTACTTTCCTGATTTATCGATTTCATCCTTGATGCCTAAGGTTTCCAGGGTGACCGATGCACCGAGGAACACTTCTGCACCTTCCGGGACGAGGTCAAAAAACATCCGCTTCGCTTCTTCACCATTTTCAGCGATTAGAACCTTGATATTTCTGGATTCAAGGGCGCGTGCTGTGCGCTGAATTTGTTCATCATCCGCCAGGGTTTCAAAAGCCCGATTGGGGGCTATTGTTTTTTCGACATTAATATCTAAAACCATGTACTTAATCCTTTCTCACGTATCTAAATCGTTCATTGATTTTTATGAAGAAAATAGTATCCATCTGCCAACGATGATGAAAATGGATAATGCCAATAAAACAATATTCATCGGGATGATGTTATATTCCTTCTTTGGCAGATGCTCTGAAAAAATAGCCAACAATTGAATTAACGAGAGACCGATCGCGGCGATAGGGGTAAGCCAGGGAAGAATTCCCGTAAGGAGCGGTAGGGTTAACCCGAAAGCAGCGAGCGACTTCGATATCCCAACAAAGCGGACAAATTCATTGGAGCGATTCTTTGCCCAGGGAAACTGCTCCTTTGCCTTCGCAGTCTGAAAAGTCTTCATCGTCCCTGCCATCAAATACATGGCGGCCAGTAATCCTTGCGCTACTCATAATGCATTATTCATCTTGACTTCTCCTACATCTGTATGGTAATATACATCTGTATTCTAAACAACAGATGTTGTATAATTTACCTATCTTACCTGTTGAAGTCAACCATCAACATTCTCAATCTGTTGGATAAACAACACTGGAGCAAAAATGTTGTCTACCTTCCCGAAAGAAAAACTCGACCCTCGCGTCATACGGACCCGTCAACTGCTCGAACAAGCCTTTTTGGGTGTCGCATCGGAGAAGGGATTCCAAGCCGTCTCTGTGCAGGACATCACCGAGCGGGCTGGCGTCAACCGTGCCACCTTCTACGCCCACTTCCCCGATAAATATGCCCTTCTCGATTACAGCATTCGCCAGGGATTTCGCCAGGAACTCGAAAAGCGCATGCTCAACGTCTGTACCTTCAGTATCGACAACTTGCGCGCCATGATCATTGCGGTTTGTGAATACATCTCAACTGCAAGCGCGCATTGCAATCCTCCGTCACAGCAATTTGAATCTGTGATGGAGACCCAGGTCAAGATGCAAATTCAGGAACTGATTCAGAAATGGATCGAAAATTGGGGTACTACCATTGACCCAAAAATCGCTGCCACAGCGGCCAGCTGGGCGATTTATGGGTTAGCCGACCAATGGAGTCACGATAAAAATAAAAAGCGCCCCAGCGTAGAAGAATTCAGCGAGCAAGTTCTGCCGCTCATCGCCGGAAATTTAAGTTTGACGCAGATCAGCTAAGGCAATGACTCAACGTGCTCTCTTTCCTGTCACGGTTCACCTATTTTTCCTTCGTGAAAATCAAATCCTATTGATGCGCCGTTTCAACACGGGATTTGCCGATGGCCAATACAGCGTCCCGGCCGGGCATTTGGATGGCGGTGAAACGGTCCTCGCTGCCGCGGCGCGTGAGGCGCTCGAAGAGGTTGGGGTCAGGATAAAACCGGCGGATCTCTGCTACTCCAGTGTGATGCATCGTAGAGACGGGGACGAGCGCGTCGACTTCTTTGTCCACGTCCAAAAATGGGGAGGCGAGATCGTCAATGCCGAGCCGCAAAAGTGTGATGAGATTCGCTGGGTAAACATGGATGAGCTGCCCGATAACACCATCCCCTATATCCGGCGGGCCCTGAAGAATTATCGCGAAGGAATCAAGTTCGACGAATTCGGTTGGTAAACCCTGATTTCTCAGGGGGTATCTATGTAATCTTCCTTGCGGCGGCGATGGTATTGCCCCTTGTTCTTATACATCTCATCGTCCGCTAGACTGATGACCTTTTCCAGGGTCCGTCCGGGCTCACTGGCCGAAGCCCCGAGCGAAAGACTCAGCTCTGGCTCACGATAATATTTGTTGTTCATTACCACCAGGGACTGAATCCGTTGTATCACTTCTTGGGCGAGCGCTAGCTCGGCATGGGGCATAATGATAATAAATTCATCGCCGCCGATACGCGCCGTGATATGGCCTTCATTGATGCTGGCATTCAGCACTTCGGCAGCGCGGCGGATCAGTTTGTCACCCACATGATGCCCGAACCGATCGTTGGCGATCTTGAGATCATTGAGGTCAATAATGATCATACTGATGGGATCGTGACGGTACGCTTCGAGATGGATCAATGTTTCCTCGAAGAAGGCACGGTTATACAAACCAGTCATAACGTCATGCGTACCCAGGTAGCGGAGGTAATCCTCAGCTTTTTTACGGGCGGTGACATCCTGTAATGCCACAAGCACCCAGCTAAAATCTTTCTCCGAACCGGGCATCAGCGTCCAGGCTAGCTGTACATGAACCGGCTCACCCGATAAAGAGAAGTTCACACTCTCGCGATCATAGAACGTTTTACCATCCCACATATCCGCAAACTCGTTGGCGAAATGTTTCTTCGTATCGTTGCCGAATACCTTGCCGAGATTGGCGAGTAAGGTTGCCTTATCACCGGCTTCGAATAAGTCCAATGTTTTCTGGTTCACGTCCAGGATGCGGATCATGCTCACAAAACGGTCGACGGCGTGTGGATCGGTGGCAAGATAGTCGCGCAGATCGGTCACACCCTGGGCACGCAGGATGTCAAATTCCCGTTTAATCGCGGTATAGTCCTCCTCCCATAACGAGATCGGGGCATACGTGAACAAATGATGGAAGCGCGTCTCCGCCTTCTTGAGGGCAGTAATATTTTCGATCGATACCAGCACACATTTCCAATCGGACTCGCATTCGGGCAAAATGCGCCAATGCAAGCGGATATCGAGCGCCTCGCCATCCAGCCGATAATTGACTCCCT
>DATHUN010000580.1:0-14716 GCA_035462205.1 Anaerolineales bacterium | reverse complement strand
CGACTTCGGCAAGCGCCAGATCACCGACGCGCGGCTGACCGGAAACCACTTCACCCTCGTGCACAATCACCCCGGCCGAAGCGCGACGCACATTCGTGACCTCGATCTCCCATTCGCTTGATAGAGAACGGATATAACCCTCATCGTTCACCTGTCCACCGGACTCGATATAGAAACCGGTCTTCGGCAAAATGATTTCCACGGGCTCTCCAAAGGATGCAGATTCGAGAGATTGTCCGTTGACTACAATGGCAAGCACTTCGCCCTGCACGCGCGGGCTCGTGTAGGGATCATAATCCACGCCGTGTTCGCCAAGCTTCTTCCTCTTTTGCAGGTCCTTCAACACACCCGCGTAGAATTCTGCATCCTCCCCACCTTGCTTCCCGATTGCCTTACCGCCACCCGAGGCGACGCTATGCGCTTCACGTGCGACTTTAAAGCCTTCCTCGTCTACATCGAGTCCGTGCTCGCGCGCAATATCGCGCGAAATCTCGAAGGGAAGCCCATAGGTGGCATAGAGGTCAAAGGCGCGGTGACCATCGAGCACGGTCTGGTTGGAGGCGCGCAGCTCGGAGAGTAGATTCTCGAGATGAGCGGTGCCCGATTCAATGGTCCGCGCGAAACGGATCTCTTCCCTCGTCAAATTATCGAAAATCGCAGCGCTGCTCTTTTTCAGCTCAGGATAAAAATCGCCGTACTCCGCGATTACCGCTTCGGCAACTTTTGCCAGGAATGGATCATGCAACCCGATCTTTGTCCCGAAGCGCGCTGCCCGGCGAATGATCATGCGCGTGACGTAGTTGCGCCCTGCATTGCCAGGGACCACACCATCCGCAATCAGGAACGCAGCCGAGCGAACATGATCCGCAATGACGCGATAAGGTGTGAAGTTCGCATACATCTGCTCGCGGGTTGCGCCCGTCAGCGAGGAAAGCACATCCAGCGTTCCGGTGAACAGATCCGTCTTGTAGTTCGAGTCGACGCCCTGCAGCACCGAGACGATGCGCTCGAAGCCCATGCCGGTGTCCACATGTTTCGCGGGCAGCAGCTCGAGGCGTCCATCCGGAAACAGGTTGTATTGAATGAAGACGTTATTCCACAACTCGAGGAAACGCGTACACTCGCCGTTCACGCCGCACAGGTGGTCGGTCCCGCGCAAATTGTCCCGCTCTTCACCCAGATCAATATGGATTTCCGAACACGGTCCACATGGACCCGTCTCTGCCATCTGCCAGAAGTTTTCCTTGCGCCCGAAAAATAGCACATGTGAAGGATCAAATCCAGGCTGGTCCTTCCAGGCATCGGCAGCTTCGTCATCGCGTGGAATCGTGCCTTTCTCGTCTTCGAAACAGGTGGCATAAAGCTTATCCTTCGGCAAGCCCCAGACGTCGGTAAGCAGTTGCCAGGACCAGGCAATCGCTTCCTTCTTGTAATAATCGCCAAAAGACCAGTTGCCGAGCATTTCAAAAAAGGTGTGATGGGTATCGTCACGACCGACATCGTCCAGGTCATTGTGCTTACCCGCCACGCGCATGCACTTCTGCGAATCGACAGCGCGTTTATAGGGACGCTTGTCGGTGCCCAGGAACACATCTTTGAACTGAACCATGCCCGAATTTGTAAAAAGAAGCGTATTATCCCCGCCCGGGACAAGTGACATGGACGGCACAGCCGTGTGTCCATGCTCGACAAAGAAATCGATGAAGGTTTGGCGAATCTCACTGCCGGTCATTTTTTTGGTCATTCGAACTCCAAAGGGTTAGGTGGCAAAATTATACCAACGATAAAAGTGGGAAAACAAAAGTCCCGAACCTGTTGCGATTCGGGACTTGACGGTCAAGATTTAGTCTCACGCTGACACAGGTTCGTAGAGCAGTCCCGGGGAGCGGGCTGCGGAGGAAACGGCAGCGGCGGTAGCCTTGTTCAAAAGCTCAACGTTCTGGTTCATGGCACAGATTATATCACTTTTGATTCCAATAATTAATCGAGGTACAGACAATAAAATATGTAGCCTCTCCGCAAAAGCTTCTGCCTGTTGTAATCAAATTGTGCCCATATTTATATCCTTTGTTGCCGCAAAGATATATGGACAGCATTTATCTAATTTATTAGACTTTTATCGGACTATAACGCAGAACGACACCACTTTTGCCCATAAAAGCGGTGCGCCAATACAGACTGGCAGACAGTGGGCATAGATGCGGTGAAGCCATGGCAGCGCTTCAGAATCAAATGAGTATTTCCATCAGAACCCAATAAATAAATGTTGAGCTTCACCTCCTGATGGTCATCTCGCAAGCACCAATCCAATATCCGTCAACCTCCACATCTATGGAATCCTATCCGGTCTGCCAGGTCGACTATAGAGAGATTCATTCTATGATCTCTTTATCAGCGGGCTGACCCATTGTACAGAAGTAGAAGAGCTACAGACAGAATCAATTGAGTAATGTCGGGATTGCCCGGGGCACTTATACCCACACCCCTCTTTATAAATAAGAGGGGTGTCTGGTTTAAGACCGTTAAGTAATGAAAAGGACTACAAGTGGCAAGCCATCCATGAAAAATCCACGGTAGCGCTCCAAAAGCGGATCGGATCATTGTCCTTAGCCCATAGCCAGTACCACCGTCCTGTAAGCAGTGGAACGCTTTTAGGGCGGTTTTACGTTAAGTACTATAGATTGATATTGCCTTTCGTCTCAGAACTTGCTATACTTTACTTACACGAACCGAACACCAGTCCCCAATTCAGTTCTCCTTTTGGAGAAAAGGATCAGGTATGAGCCGATTTCTTCGTATATCGCTGTTGGTGAGCGCCATCCTACTGATGATCGCCTGCGGTCTCAGTGCAAATGCAGGGAATAACTCTATTCTCGCGGAGAGTGTCCTGCAGCTCGTCGTGCAGGCTCAGCCTTCCACGTTCACCTCGGCCGGACAGGCCATCACTTATACCTACACCATAACCAATAATGGCACGACGCCCCTGACTGGTCCTGTCACGGTCACCGATAACCGGGCGACGGTTCTGTGTCCCGAATTGAAGACCATTGGAAATAAGGACGACCGGCTCGATCAAACCGAGACGATCGCGTGTGCTGCCGCCTACAGCATCGCCCCGACCGACGTCACGGCTGGCAATGTAACCAGCACCGCCCAGGCGCACGTCGGCGGGATCGATTCGAATGCAGTCAATACTGTTGTCAGCCTCGCCGAAAATAAAGTGCTGACAATTTCTGTTTCCGCAAATCCCCTGACCTTTAGCCAGGCAAACCAAACCATTACCTATACTTATGTGGTTAAGAATACCGGCGCGGCCACCCGAGGTCCGACACAAGTCGTGGTCCGGGATGACCATATCCCCACGCCGATCAACTGTGGACCGGGAAACACTCTTTTGGCAACGAATGAGTCAGTGACTTGCACGGCGATATACACAATCGCACAAAACGATGTGACTGCAGGGAAAGTCACGAACACGGCCACTGCATCCGGTGGCGGCGCTGGGACGATTCAACCCGCAAGCGTGACCGTCACAACAGGATCGGTTCCACCTGGAACGATCCCCGGCGGTTCGACCACTATCGTACGCGGATCTACCGTTCAACATCTCGTTACAGATGGCGAATGGCTTTGGCAGATCACCCGTTGCTACGGAGCCGATTTGAATGCCGTGCTGAACGCTAACCGGTTGCCTGATCCGAATTTTATTACCATTGATGAAGTTGTGACCGTTCCGAATGCGGGCAGTGTGAGTACTATTTTCGGCCCTCCATGTGTTAAGCCTTATATCGTTAAGTCAGGCGATACCTGGGATTCCATCGCCAACGATCCTAATTTCAATGCAGATAAAACGGTTTTGATCGCGGCAAACCCGGGCATCACACTTTCTGCCGGGAAAGAGATTATCATACCGTTAAACTCCAAGTTCTATGCCATGTCGGGATATATTCCGCCGGCACCGAACCCAACCCCAGAGCCAATCCGGCTTAATTTCTCCAGCACCAGTCCAAGTGTTACTCTACAGGGCAATATCAACCCGGGACAAACGATCCGTCATCAATTTACCGGCGCGACCGGCCAGGTTCTCACAGTGAAGCTGACGGTACCGGGAGGTGATGTCAAGCTGGCGGTCTATGGACCAAATAACGCGGTGCTGAAACAAGCCGATACCAATACTTCCGGGAGTTGGACGCTGAACGCGAATGGCGAATATTTTATTGACCTGAGTAACCCGCCGGGTACAGCGGCTAAGGCGTACACATTCGAAGCATCTCTGACCTCCCCCACGCCCGCCTCACCCTTCGTACGCGTGGCGGATATCAATACCGGCGTTGCGGATTCGAAACCCTCGTATTTGACCCTGTTCAACGGCCAGCTCTACTTCCAGGCAACTGGCAACGATGGGACCGGCGCGGAACTATGGAAGTACGATCCGGGTTTGAATGCAGTCAGCCGTGTGGCAGATATCAACGCCGGCGCCGGGGGATCGAATCCGGCCTTCTTAACCACATTCCAGAACATGCTCTACTTCAGTGCCAATGGCAATGACGCTGCCGGCGTGGAACTGTGGCGCTACAATGGCACCAATGCAGGCCGGGTCGGAGATATCAATACAGGTAGCCTAGACGCCAATCCTATGTATCTAACTGTCTACAAGGACGCCTTGTACTTTAGCGCCAAGGGCGCGAACAACGCCGGCACAGAACTGTGGAAATACGACGGCACAAATGCTACTCTTGCCGCCGATATTAATCCGGGACCCGGCGACTCCAATCCTGCCTATCTGGCTGTATTCAATGACGTTCTCTATTTCAGTGCTACGAGCAATGACGGCGCAGGCACCGAGTTATGGAAGTTCGACGGCACGAACGCCTCCCGCGCCGCCGATATCAATGTTGGCATTGGCGGTTCCAATCCTGCTTTCCTCACTCCATTTAACAGCGCCCTGTATTTCAGCGCCAATGGCAATGACAACGCCGGCACCGAACTATGGAAGTTCGACGGTACCACCGCTACGCGCGCCGCCGATATTGTGCCTGGTGCTGGCGATTCCATCCCGACTTACTTGGCTGTATTCAATAGCGCCTTGTACTTTAGTGCCAACGGAGATGCCTCGGGCTTCGAAATCTGGAAGTTCGACGGCACAACCGCCACGCGTGTTAGCGACATCAATACAGCCGGCAATGCAAATCCGGCATTTCTGACTCCCTTCAACAATGAACTTTATTTCCAGGCAAACGGCAACGATAATGCCGGCGCAGAACTTTGGAAGTTTAAGGGACCGTAGGAATTCGAAAGAAACCAATGAATTGTAAAAAGTCACTCTCCCACGTTCGTGTGGGAGAGTGACTTTTTATTGGAGAACACACAATATCTTCACACAATCTCCTCCTCCCGTTCAGATTGAGCCTCTATACTCGTTAACTAAATTACTTAATATCAGGAGGTAGTGGATGAAAGGAAAAAGAATATATCTTTTAGTAGTGCTATTCAGCAGCATCGCGTTAGTGGCATGTGGCGCCACCACACCGGCCGCTTCCAGTAACACGGATAGCAATTCGTCAACGAGTCCCACATCGAATGCAGACACGCCAGCTCCGGCATCAGCAAACGGGACCAAGGTCAATCTCAACAGCGCCGAAGCCGATCAGCTCCTGGCGGCCGTCCCAGGCTTGGGGAACCGCATGGTTCGTGAATTCCAGGAGTATCGGCCGTACGTAAGTATTCAGCAGTTCCGTAAACAGATCGGCAAGTATGTAGACGAAACCCAGGTTGCCGAATATGAAAAATATGTTTATGTGCCGATCCGCATCAACGATGCCGACGCGACAACACTCGAGCAGATCCCCGGGTTGGACGCCCCGGAAGCGGATGCGCTGATCGCGGGTCGTCCCTATGCCAGTGTGGATGATTTTCTGTCCAAGTTGAGTCAGTTCGTCTCGGCCGATGAATTGGCAATCGCAAAGACTTACCTGGAGCAGTAGTATGAGTGCCGAAGCTACTCTGCTGCGACTACGACAATTTCTGATTATTATTTCGGCGGGCGTTTTCGTGATGACCGTGACAGAGCTTTTCTTTCTCTCGCATTGGACCGAGTGGATTCAGTATCTTCCATTTGCACTCAGTGGATTGGGGCTGGTCACGTTAGGTCTGGCATATTTTCGGCCCACGCGCGGAACGCTGCTTGTCCTGCGCTGGTCGATGATCATTATTGCACTGTGCAGCTTGATCGGGTTTTACGAACATATGGAAAACAACTTTGAATTCAATAAAGAAATTCGCCCCAACGCGACAGCACAGCAATCGATTGTTGCTACACTTGAAGGGGCAAATCCTGTTCTCGCTCCGGGCATTTTGACCCTCGGTGCAGTGATCGGCTTGGCAGCAACCTACCAACACCAAGTTCTGGCAGAAAAATAAAACGATTGTACTAAAGACACTCCGTACATTTGGTATCCGTTGCGCGGAGTGTCCTGTTTTAATCTCTCGGGAGAAGGTGGGGACAGGTACCTGCCTGGCAGCAGCGACGAGAAAAAGCGCGCCGGTTGCTATCAACTCCTAATCGAGATTCAAATTGCGGGTTCTACCCTGCTGTAGGTAAAATAATAGCGATTCATGGCTTCCATGTATCATGGAACATCAAAACCACCCCGCAGATTTTTCCTTTCGAAATCCCGGCGAACAAAAAGTTTTGAACCTCTATAACCAGGGACTACGCGAAATTCCCGAGGCGATTTGGAACGCTTCGCGACTGGAAGTTCTCAACCTGGCGAGCAATGAATTATCGTCTTTATCCGAATCGCTTGGGGATCTAAAGAACCTGCGGATGCTCGACCTAGGGCATAACCATTTCGCATCCATCCCTGAGTCCATCGGTAAGTTGACCAGGCTACGCTTTCTCTATCTGAGCGACAACGGATTCGATTCGGTCCCCGCTTCGATCGGTAAGCTAAAAGAGCTTCAATACCTGAATCTCACCGACAACCGGCTCACAGAATTCCCGGAAGGCATCGCAAAGCTTTCCAAGTTGATCGAGCTCCGGCTCTACAACAACGAGATTGCCTCCATCCCCGAGTCGATCGCCAGGCTGAAAAATTTACGTGAGTTGTACTTGATGAACAACACGCTAAGATCACTGCCCGGGACAATAGGCAAGCTAAAGAATTTAAGAAAGCTGGTACTCGAGAACAATCAAATCAAGTCTTTGCCGGAAACCCTGGGCAATCTGGTAAATCTCACCGACCTGGATCTGCGTTTCAATCATCTCAGTTCCCTTCCTGCTTCGATTGGCAAATTGAAAAACCTCAGATTCATGGATCTACGCGCAAATCGTTTAGCTGTTCTTCCAGAAGGATTATCCAAACTTCGTAAGCTCGAAAAACTCGATTTGCGCTGGAATCAATTTCAAACTAGGCCCGCCTGGAGTCGTCAGTTGGAAAAGCGCGGCTGTATCATTTATTTATAAAGGTTCGAATGAAGAAAATTGCATTGTATTGTTCGTGGATTTTAATATTTCTGTTCATCTTCTCGGCTTGTAGACCCAGCGTCGCTCCCGCGACGCTCCCAGTGGTTCCCGCTTCCTCCACGCCTTTCCTTCCCACGCTCACTCCGCCGCCAACGCTGACGGCGACAACCGTTCCCACAGCCACGCCAGTGCCCAATCCGCTACAGATCAGCGCGATGCGCGCAGGCGAATATCCTGGCAGTGACATCACGATCGAGCAGACACTTGATCCCGGCGTGAATTACAACCGCTACTATGTTTCCTATCTCTCGGAGGGATTGAAGATCTATGCCCTCATGACCGTACCGGATGGAGAAAAACCTGCCGCCGGCTGGCCCGTCATTATCTTCAATCATGGATACATCCCCCCGGAGGTGTATGTCTCCACAGAACGTTATATCGCTTACGTGGATCTGATTGCGCGCAGCGGATACATTGTCTTCCGCTCCGATTATCGCGGTCATGGAAATTCCGAAGGAGAAGCGCGCGGCGCTTATGGCTCGCCCGATTACACCGTGGATGTGTTAAATGCGGTCGCTTCGGTAAAACGTTATACGGATGCGGACCCGAATCGCATCGGCATGTGGGGACATTCGATGGGCGGCTATATCACCTTGCGCTCGATGGTGATTACAAAAGATATTAAAGCCGGCGTGATCTGGGGAGGAGTCGTTGCCTCCTACCCGGACCTATTAACGAAATGGCGCCGTGGACCGGGTGCCTCTGCCCCGCCGACTCCCTCGGCGCGCTCCTGGCGACTTTCGTTGATGCAGCAGTATGGCTCGCCGGAAGAGAATCCGGAATTTTGGAACTCCATATCGGCGAACTCCTATCTGAGCGAGATATCGGGACCGCTCCAACTGCATCATGGAACAGCCGATGAAGAAGTTCCCTTGGAATTTTCAGAGCTTCTGTACTACCAAATGCTGGATGCCAATCAGTATGTGGAGCTCTATAAATATCCGGATGACAATCACAACATCTCAAACTCCTTTGGCACCGCCATGCAGCGCTCGATTGAATTTTTCGATCGCTTCGTAAAAGCGGCACAATAATCCAAACATCCGGTCCCTCCTTGGCGGTTCCAACAATTGCGAAGGAGGGACACTTTAATCATTGGAAATCTTGAATTTGTAAAAGTAAAGGGGCGGCCGAAGATGCCTGATCCTTTCAAACGTTTGCGATTAGCGGGTAAACTAGAGCGATCACGCATCTTCCCAGAGGCATAATCTTATGACCACCCGTCTCTACCTTATCCGGCATGGAGCGACACCACTTTCCACTGAGGATCGATTCTCCGGCGCGGCAAACGTATTTCTTTCCGAGGAGGGACATGCCCAGGTCGAACGCCTCGCCCGACGGCTGGCAGATGACAACATCGCCGCGGTGTACACCAGTCCATTAGACCGGACCATCGATACCGCCAAAATCATTGCCCAACCGCATGGATTGACGCCCATCCCCCAGGATGGCTTGCGCGAGATCAGTCACGGACACTGGGAAGGGATGACCCGTAAGGAAGTCGAGGAAAAGTTCAGCGAGGAATATAGCTCCTGGGAGGCCGATCCGTTCACCTTTGCACCGGAAGGAGGCGAATCGGGTATCAGCGTCCTGGCGCGCGCCCTGCCCGTAGTTCGCGAGATCGTCGTCACTCACAAGGATAGGAATATCGCTGTGGTTTCGCACAAAGCCACCATCCGGCTCATCTTGAGCAGTCTGCTCGGGTTTGACGAACGCGGCTACCGCGACCGCCTCGACCAGGCGCCAGCCTGCTTAAACATTCTGGACTTTAAGAACAGCGTCCAGGCCCGGCTCATGCTCTTCAACGACATTTCGCATTATGCCGATCATCCCCACCGCGCGGAGAAACATCTCTCGCGCTGGTGGGACCTGAGTAACACGTCTGAAACGGGAACCGATTAAACGAATCGGGGTTTTAGCAAGAAAGATTTTGTTGAGCGTGTTATCTCCCAGATCTGCACGAAAAGGTCTGGTTTTCACAAATGTAACAAAAATAAAATTCCAGGTGTGGGAGATTCGTGTACAATCCAACCATAGCAGGCATTAAGTACCATCTGTCACAATCAGAGGCGAAGATCTTAGCAATGCAGGAGGCAGTATGTTCAAGACCCAAAACCTGTATCAAAACGACGATAAATGGAAAAACACCAAGCTCGGCAACTCCAATGAAACCATTGGCGGCTGGGGCTGCCTGCTTACTTCGGTCACGATGATGCTGAATGGCATCGGCTATAACGAAACTCCTGAGACTGTTAATGAGAAGATGAAAAAAGCAGGGGGGTTTCAGGGCGCGCTATTTATCCCCGGCTATTTACCCTATATCTGGCCCAATGCTGCCTACCGCGACATGCAACCTTGTGAAAATTCCCCCGCCCCCATCGCTCAGATCGACGCGGCGGTCGCGGCGGGCAAACCCGTCATTCTTCAAGTGGATTGGAATAAGCAGGCGGGCATCCAAACACACTTCGTGCTGGTAAAAGAGAAAAAAGGCAACGATTACATTCTCTATGATCCATATAAATATGGTGGTGACGGCCCCGATAAGGAAGTGCTGCTAACGACACGTTACAAATTTAACGGCGCATCTTTGGAGAAGGAAATCAGCGCGGTTTTATGGTTCGATTCATATAGCGCCACGCCGCCCGAACCGCCCAAGATGACGAAGGTTCCTGTTCCGGCCAATAAATATTTGCTGTATGGGTGTGAGGATGATCTGGCACTCCGCGCCGATCCCTCTGTGGGCGCTTACCTGTGGAAGCGCATGGTCATGGGCACAGAGCTGATCTGCCTCGAGCCGAAAGCCACTGCCAAAGCCAAGCTCGGCGTGAATGGACAATGGATCAACGTGCAGGATCCCGGCGGAGACCAGGGATACGTTGCTGCCTGGTATGTCTCCGATTCAAAGGGAGGAGCAGTCGCGCCTGCTCAGCCAGTAACCGCTACCGTTAGTACAGCCTCTGCCAAATTACCACCCGGCGCGCTGGCATTGGTACCGATTGAAGAGCTTTCCCTGCGTACACAACCTGTCATCGATCCGGCCACGTTAATGCGCCGCGTACCGGTAACCGAAACCCTGGTCTCGATCGAACCGGCAAATCAGGTCATACCCAAAGTCGGTGTAACGGGACAATGGCTCAAGGTGCGGGATGCATCGAACAAGGAGGGCTATGTGGCTGCCTGGTATGTCAAATACGCCAGTGGCTCGCAACCCGCCAACACACCCGCCGCACCCGCTCCCGTCAATGGCGGACCGCTAAAAGTCAAAGCCACGGTCGAGGCGATTGCCCTCCGCAAGCAGCCCATCGTCAGCGATGCGACGTTGATCAGGCGCCTGCCGTTGGGAACCGTGTTCACGGTGACGGAATTAAATGCAGAAAGCAAAATCGGGAAAAACGATCAGTGGCTGAAAGTGAAAGATCCAACGGGCGCCGAGGGTTACGTCGCTGCCTGGTTCGTCGCGCGCTAACTCCAATGAACGACAGACAAGAATTGAGACAGATCACTGACGGAGCAACTATGATGGAAACTGGAACTCCAAAAACAAGCCCGATCCTGGAGATTGCCTGGATGCGTTATGCCCAGCTCGACGCTTCCTCACTCCGGCGGACAAGAGCACATAAGCGACTGCGGCTTGCGATTGCCGCGTTAGGTGTTCTGGCGACCTTGCTTTCTATTCTGGTCGTCAAGTATTTTGATGACCAAACTACGCCTATTGGATTTATCTTGAGAATTCTCTTTATGGTTACTCCTATTGTAGCATCCGGGGTGGCGGCATTCGGTTCGAGAACGTTTGGCAACAACGACTGGCTGATCACCCGCGCTGCCGCCGAGGAATATCTGAAAGAGATCTATTTCTTTCGGACCATATTACGTGGCAACAAGGACCGACGCGCCTACTTGGAGAAACGCATCAACGAGATCCAGCGTCAACTTTATCGCGGATTGGGCGGCGAGTTTGCGTTCCGACCTTATAAAGGACCGATCCCGCCGTATTACAAGCCGGAATATGGAAACGACGCTGGTTTTAGTGACCTGAACGGCGATGAATATTTCAAGTACAGGTTAGAAGATCAATTGCGCTGGCACATCAAGGAAGTCAACGAATACAAACGTGAGAGAGGCGTTCTCATGTTTCTGGTGTTGGCGGCCGGGGGCGTGGGTACATTTTTTGCAGCCTGGGGCCAAGATCTCAGCGTATGGGTCGCGTTGACGGCATCGATCACAGCCGCGATCGTTGGCTGGCAGCAGCTACGCAATGTTGATGCGGTCGTGAAGAATTACAGCAAAGTCATTCTGGAACTGACTACTCTATATGACCACTGGAACAACCTCGAATCCGAAGAGCGTACGGAGACCGAGTTTTTCAAAATGGTGCGTGGCTGTGAAAGGGTGTTGTGGGCGCAAAATACCGAGTACATTCGCATCGTCCAGGAGGCCCTCAAGGAGTCCGATCTGGAGAAGGAAGCCAGCCTTGTCAACCGCGTGATCAAAGAATCCGTGGAATCTGCAGAACGGACCAAGGACGTCATGCGCGATGGCCTTGCTCAGGCGACCTCGCAAATTCTCGATGAGGCCGAGCAAAAGATCGAAGAGACCTTCAACACGGTGATGGGTTCCCTGGCAGAAGAGGCTTCCTCGGAAATCGTTCAAAGGGAGCTGGACGCCCTGAGCAAGGCGGCTACCTCCATCTCTGAAAATGTAGTGGAACGCGCCATGACCTTCTCCTCCGCTCTGACGCAGGTCGCCCAGGACTTTGCCCATGTGGAAGTCGGCCGGGACACTTCCAAAGAGGAGCTCAACGCGATCCTGGCGCGCTATCCAAAGACAAGCGATGTGAAAGGGTAAGCGAGATCAGCTCGCGCCTTTTTACTTAATGGTTTGCAGTTCGTAAAAGTTGAAACAAGATGCCCGCCGGGTTATTCGGCGGGCACCATTACATCTGCGATCTTTTCAATGGGATAGGGCCAGATCTCCCCTTTGATTCCTTTTGCCAGATAAAAATCCCCTGCCCGTACCGTTTCGGGACCTTCGAGAGTCACAACCGTTACCTTCTTATCTGAGTCATGGGTAATGTCTGTGAGCGGTGTCAGCCAGGTGATCGCTTTTTTGATGCAATAGCCAGGTCGAGTAATAATGTAACTTTCTTCAAAGATCACGGGGTCCACAGGCCAGTAATCGTTGGGCGTGGTAACCTCGCTGACCAGAAAATCTCCCTTGCCAGCGGTCAATTGCGTGCCCCACGGAGTATTAATCTCGAGAGTTTGCGGTTCATTTGGACCGGGTAGAAATGGCACAACCCGTCGTTCAACCTTGCTGCGAAAAGGTTTAAAAGTGAGTCTTCTAAGAATGGGGTCGGAGGATGTGATGACCAATGGATCGCTCATAGAAAATTACAAAGTACCGCATTCCCAGCTGAAATTTGGAACTTTAATCCTGAATTACTACTGCGTGTGAAACGATGAGGAAACGGCGGCAACACTGGCATTCTACCATACCGGAAAAAATAGGGAGTATTACAAATCCGCCTCGCTCGTTAGTCATATCAGCTTGTTTCTCCCTAAAAGGCCACATCGTTAAAAGATAAACATGCTGATCAAGTCCCGACCCTGGAGGTATGTAGAATGAAGATTTCGTTGCAGCAGGCAATTGCACGCATTTTAATTCCCCTTTGGCTGGTCATGATGGCATGTTCGGTGAGCCCCAGTCTGCCATCCACTTCATCCACGCCTGCCGGACCCGAATACCGCTTTGATAGTCTTCCTACTAAAACCAACGAAAGCTCTGCATTCGCAGAGTACCAGGCGATCGCGAAGTGGGATACGACCGATATCAAATATTACTTTCTCAACGGCACGGATAAACTTCCAGGTAATGAAGAAAGAGATGTAATCCGGCAAGCCTTCGGATTGTGGGCGGCCCAGACGCCCCTGACCTTTGCCGAAACCACGAATGAAAGTGACGCCAATATTCTGATCGAGTGGGCGGTCGGCGATCACGGCGACGGCGATCCCTTTGATGGACCCGGCGATGTGCTCGCCCATGCCTCATTTCCCAACCCGTATGATGGCCGGCAAGTATTTCTGCATTTCGACGATGATGAGCGCTGGGTGAACAGCAACACACAAAATGTGGATTTGGAGACTGTTGCTGCGCATGAGATTGGACACACGCTTGGGCTGGCGCACAGCAGCGACCCCAATTCGCTCATGTATCCAAGTTATGATGGGCCGCGTCGCTTTTTAGGTCAGGATGATATTGCAGGGGTTCAGGATCTGTATGGCGTGGCAAGTAATCCCCAACCGGCGCCCAGTGTCCCTGGGAATGAAGCGCCACCGGCCGCCTCGGGCACGGATACCGATCAGGATGGCATCTCCGACCAGGATGAATCCCTCGCCACCGGTACCGATCCGAATAATCCCGATTCTGATAATGATGGTTTGGTGGACGGCACCGAAGTTGTCAATCACATGAATCCGCTTGATGCCGACATGGATAAGGATGGTGTCAGCGATGGACAGGAAGTAGATCAGGGAACCGATCCTTTCTTCCCAGAGCAATCGGATGTATCGTCGCAGTTGGAACAGGACGTCAGTGATTTTCTCTCCAATGCGATTGAGCTTGAAATCGAAGCGTATCAAAATGAAACGCCCGAAGCGGCCGCCTCCGTCATGACCGGCGATGTCCTGGCAACACTGCAAAACAATATTGCCTCGTTGAGTCAGCAGGGCCTGGTGATGATCTCGGAGATTGACTATTACAAGAGTTTTATCAATGACATCCGCGTGATCGATGATACGCAGCTCGAAGTGGATACCTGTGAGGTCTGGACGAACGATACCTATAGCAAGTCAACAGGTGAAGTTGTCAGCAGTGAAGGCCCGGCGTTGATTCCACAAACGATCACCATTCAACAATTGGATTCGAACTGGTATATTACGGATGTACAATTCTTTGATGCACCTGCCTTCTGTCAATAAATAGACCTCTTGCATAAGTATTCATAGGGCGGGTTTGTAACCTGCCAAACCTCGTATTTCTAGGAAGTGTCAGGCTGCCCCGTCAGGGCGCTACGCGGCAAGCCTGACCTACAGATGACTTTCGAAAGAGATCTACTTTCATTCGAATTCCTGCTTTCAAATCGATATGAAAAGTAAAGCGATGTATGAGACAAGCGGTAATCACGGCAAAGAA
>DATHUN010000579.1:0-6429 GCA_035462205.1 Anaerolineales bacterium | reverse complement strand
ACTTGGCCGGCTTCAATTACTTCTTCGTGGGTCGTCATCGTCGAGCCATCGAGATTGGCTTTGTTGCTGATCCCCGAGAGGCCCAGCACGCGCATGCCCCCATGACGGGCAACAATCACTTCTGGCACCGTTGACATGCCGACAGCATCCGCGCCTGCCAGGCGAAGGAATCGCAGATCCGCGGGCCCTTCAAACGAGGGTCCGCTCAAACAGCAATATACGCCTTCACGAAGCGGGATGTTTTCCTCCGCTGCAGCGTTGCGCGCCTGGTTCATCAACTCACGGTCGTACGCCTGGCTCATATCCGGAAAGCGTGGTCCAATTTCATCCAGGTTTGGTCCAAATAGTGGATTCATGCCGGTCATGCCGATCAAGTTCAGATTGTCAGTAATCAACATGACATCTCCAGGCGCGAAATCAGGATTTACACCGCCTGCCGCGTTCGTAACGAATAACATCTCAATTCCCAGACGCTGCATGATACGAATAGGTAGAGTGACCTGGCCCATGGTATAGCCCTCATAAAAATGGACACGCCCCTGCATCACATAGACAACCTGGCCCTCGAGCTCGCCAATGACCAGCCTTCCCATGTGTCCGGGCACTGTCGAGACTGGCATGTGAGGCAGATCACCAAAGGGGATGATATCCGGCTTTTGCACGGCATCCGCCAGACCGTTGAGACCCGAGCCGAGGATCATGGCGACGCGTGGTTTATAGTAGGTGCGCTTTCGAACTGCGTCCGCGGCTTCGTCAATTTGTTCTAATGTCAGATAAGGTGTGCTCATAATCGCTCTTATACGTTAAAAGATAAGGGCGCATTTCCCCTTTCTGGTGTCCCTTCCGTAAAAAAATTATATCAGATTTAATTTCATAGCTTATTTATTTAGCATACAATCGAAGGTCAGTGGTGTTCCATATCCAATGCTGGTGTTGATCAGCGCGGTTTTCACACGTGTGAACAACATCAAACTGCTCATGGACTTCAATGTTTTGGCAGTTCAAAAAAAGAACTTTTTATGCTATCCTAATAACCGGTATGTCGAAAAGGCCCTTCCTTATTGTTGCTGGACTTCTCTCGCTTGCAGCGCAAGGTGTATTTTTTTCTCTGACCCGATTTGCATTGCTATCTGGTAGCATGCGAATGTTGTTGGGCACCGGTTTGCTTGCCCTTGCTATCCTTTTTTACTTTCTTGCCTTGAAGCGGTCGGACGCCTGGCGGACGATCTGGAGTTATCCGGTACTCCAGGCAGTGAGCGTGCTCGGACTTTTTTTCCTGCTGGACGATTCCGGTTCAGATGCCGAACAAGGCGGACTACTTTTAACAGGCTTGATTACCCTCCTGACCACGTACGCGTTATACATCACCCCAGATGCCAAATTCGAAACGCTGGCAGAACTTGCCAAGGATGAGACCGAACAGGTGGGCTCCGAACCCGAGGTGCACGACAATCTCGGTGCTTTAGAAGAGAAAATCGAAACCCTTACCCAGCAGCTTTCCACAGAAAAATATCGGAACACACAATTAATTTTTTTGAACGAACTAAGCCAACAACTGGAAGCGGAGCTGGATCCGCCGGTCTCGGCACAGCTGGCGGTGAATACGCTGGAACGCGCCATGGATTGTTCACTTGTGGCTTTATTCGTACAGGATCCGGACAATCATGAATTTGTCGTCCTCGCCTCGGCGGGGAGAATGACCAGCCTCATACCACCGGGGTATCGTCAAGATGCAAACAGCGGTTTACTGGGCCGGGCTGCCAGGTTTAAGAAAACAACGATTGTCAATGATACCCGGCTCGAAGCAGAAATTCTGCGACTCGAAAACGATACTACCCTTTCGATTATTAGCATTCCTATTCTCCGGCACGGGCATGTCAAAGGTGTACTGGAGATTTGTTCTGACAAGACACATACGTTCAGCAGCAACGACGCGTCCATTGCGGAGCAGGTTGCCGCCGAGTTATTGCGCGCCTGGGAACGTTCGAGCTATCACCAGCGCCTGACGGAGTTAATCCAGGCTGGTATCTCGCTGACCACGCTCATGGATCCGCAGGCTGCCGTGCAGGAAATTGCGGTTATTGCACGAAAGACGCTGGAAGCGCAATTTGTATACGTCAATCTTTTGGACCAGCAAGGCAATTTCTCCCGCACCGCTGCCGCCGGCGAAGCACACAAATTACTAGCCTCATTGAGCTCGGAAATATCCGAGGAACCCCTGATGCGCGCCGCGCTGAATGCAACCAAACCCTTCCGCGTACGCGATCTGCGAAAATATTCGGATGCCCAAAAACTGGAACTGGATCACAGCGGCTTGCGCAGTTTGATTGCCATTCCCATTCGATTACACCGGTTAAGCATCGGAACAATCCTTGCCTTTGGAAAACAAGAGGGCATCTTTTTTTCTGAAAATGACGAATCGATTGCCGACCTGCTTTCTTCCCAGGCAGCTGCCGCCATCGAGAGCTCCTGGCTTTACCAGGAACTACGCAGTACCCTGAACATTACATCCATGTTATATCAGTTGAGTGTCGACGTTATACAAACAGAGGAGTTGAGCAAGGCGGCCGCACTCATCGCCCAGGCCGCTCACCGCGTGACGAATTCGAAAGAAACAGGTATCGTTCTCTTGACACGTGATGGAAAGATAGAAGCAGAAGTGGAAATTGATGCTAAAGGATTGCATACCCGGCGTGAACATCCGCAGGAAATCATCGACCAGGCAATCGTCAATGGTCAGAGTATTATCGTTTCGGTGGAAAATGGTTCCCTGGTTGGCTATCCGTTGCTGACACGCGGCAGGACCTATGGTGCGCTGTGGATGAAGATCCCGGAAAGCCGTGGACAGAATTTTGCCAATATGCAGACGCTTGCGAACCAGGCGGCAATCGCTCTCGAACGGTCGATCCTGCTCACCGAGTCGAGGCAACAGGCAAAGCAGCTCGAAGCTGCCTACGCCGAGCTGGAAATCACCTATGACCGCACCCTGACTGCGCTGATGTCCGCCTTGGATGCCCGCGACCGCGAGACGGAAGGACACAGCACGCGCGTCAGTCGGCTTACATATCTCCTGGGTGAAGAACTTGGATTAAGCGGTCCCCAACTCAAGGCACTGGAAAGAGGTGCACTTCTCCACGATATTGGCAAGATCGGGATCAGCGATACGATCCTCCACAAGCCTGCTAAATTGACGGAGGACGAGTGGAGGATCATGCGCATCCATCCCGACATTGGTGCGCGCATCGTTGAGGGAATCCCCTTTTTGCAGGATACTCTGCCGGTCATCCGTTATCACCACGAGCGCTGGAATGGGAGCGGCTATCCGGTGGGGTTGAAGGGATATGACATCCCTCTACAAGCGAGGATCTTTGCAGTCGCCGATGTATTCGATGCCCTGACAAGCAGCCGTATTTACCGTAAAAAATCGTCACCAGATGAGGCATTTGAATATTTAAAGGAACAAGCCGGTTGCCTGTTTGACCCGGCAATTGTGGAGGCACTGAGCAATTTGCCATATACCGATTTCATACAAGGGAAGAGGATACCTGTATGAAAAACAAGAGACCGATTGCCTCGTTTGCGCCACATGAGATCCAGCGTTTTATCCTTCCGATTACGCTTTCTTTTATTTGCATCATCGCAATTGTGGTGATCGAACATCTGGTCAATGATGACTCCAACAATGGCATCTTACTGATGTATGGTCTTCTAGCTATTGGGTATGCGCTGCTCAATAACATGCTGATCACTCGCACCGATAATTACCATGAACGCTATGGGCCGATAAATTCCATCCTGACCGGTGTCGGCTTGGGCTTATATAGGTACGTCTCGCCCGAAAACATGCAAGAGGCTGCTCATATCCTGATCCTGCTAGGCGTCATCGCGGTGGCCATTGCTTCCGGGCGACTCTTTGCCTACTTGACTCTGTTGCTTGCTTTGCTGACTAGCCTGTCATTTCACACAACCCAGATTACGAATCTGTCGCGATTTCTCGATTTCAGTACACCGTACATCGTTGGGGTTGTCATGATTGAAGCGATCGTTCGCATCAAAGACAGCACGCAGCAGCACATTCACCGTCTCGAAACGATTAACCGGATCAGCCGCCAGATTATGCTTTCCCTGGAAACCGATCAGACGATCTCGCTGTTGAATACTACGATGCA
Organism: Anaerolineales bacterium; assembly: GCA_035462205.1. Classification (GTDB taxonomy): domain Bacteria; phylum Chloroflexota; class Anaerolineae; order Anaerolineales; family Villigracilaceae; genus Defluviilinea. Next base: position 2,260 of record DATHUN010000579.1, on the reverse strand, counting down.
GGAAGCGCTCGAGGCAGATACCTATTTCGTCGGCACGGTAAAGGGAAATGATATCCAATTAAACTTGTTTTATGATGAGGGTGAATATTTCAATGGCATGATCGTCCCGCTCGAAGGCACGCTTTCCGGTTGGGTCATTAAGAACCAAAGGGAGTTGTTCCTGCCAGACCTTCGTCGAGAAGTGGAATTGAACGGCGTCACCCAAGTCTTAATTGGCAAGGAAAAGACCAGTCTTTCCTGGATCGGCGTACCACTCAAAGCATCGAATGTGACTGGTGTCATGGCCTTAGGATCCTATAAACCGAATGCTTTCGACAGCGGCGACATGGAGCTCCTATCCAATCTGGCACAGCACGTCTCGCTCGCCCTCGATAATACGATTCGACATGCACAGGTGGAGGAACAGGCGCGTCTGGACAGTCTCACACGAGTTTTGAATCACGGCTATTTTCTAAAGGTACTCGCCGAGCAGGCCGAAGAAGCCGCGGCGGAGAATAAGCCACTGAGCCTGATCATGCTCGATATTGATTATTTCAAGCTTTTCAATGATATCTACGGTCACTTGGTGGGAGACCGCATTCTCAACACGCTCTGCACCGCCATTCGACATCATATTAAGCAAACAGATGCCGTCGGCCGCTGGGGTGGTGAGGAATTTGTGATATCCCTGCCGGGAGCCACCGGCTTGGACGCTTTACATGTAGCGGAACGGATTGGGCAAACCATGGCACGGCTTCAAGTGGAAGATCGTGAAGGGAAACCCATTCCTGTGCCCACGGTGAGCCAGGGGATTGCAGTTTTTCCGTTCGAGGCTGATGAGATCTATCATTTAGTCGATCTGGCAGATAAGCGGCTATACACCGCCAAGGAGCGAGGTCGCAACCAAGTGGAACCGCAAGCCAGCCACTGGGAGAGTATAGAGTACGAATAGCTTAGTTCAAGATTTCCTGAAAGGCTGCAACTGTTTTTTCTACAGCACGGTCATCGATCCAGTAATGCGTGACCAGACGAAAGCGACGCGTGTTCTCGGCATCCAGGAGAATTCCCATCTCTCGCGCTTTCTCACAAACTTGTTCGGAGTCGATATTGACTTCATCCGCCAAATTCATGTACACCATGTTGGAATACGGCGATCCTTCATCGACAGTTATTCCGTGCACTGCCCGTAACCCGTCCGCGAGCTTTCGGGCGCGGACATGGTCGTCGGCCAGCCGGTTCACCATTTTCTCCAGGGAGATAATTCCAGCCGCGGCGATGATTCCCACCTGGCGCATGCCACCGCCCAGCATTTTACGCAGATGGCGCGCCCGCGCAATGAATCTCTGAGAACCGACAAGCATAGATCCAATCGGCGAAGCGAGCCCTTTGCTCAGGCAAAACATGACGGAATCCGCCGGACCGACCAATTCCTGGACTGATACATTTTGCGCGACCGCAGAATTAAAAATCCGCGCGCCATCAATATGCAAAGACAATCCCTGTTGATGGGCAATCTCACCTACTCGACGAGTGTAAGCAGGCGTGAGCGGAACACCGCCGCATACGTTTTGCGTATTCTCCAAACAAATCAAGCGCGTAATCGGGTGATGCACATCCTTGGTCCGGATAGAGGAGCGGATATCTTCGAGCGAGAGTGTTCCATCCGTTTGGTTTTGCACTGGACATGGCTGGATTCCACCCAAAGCAGCCATGCCTCCGACCTCATTCAAATAAATATGCGAAAGGTTTCCAACGATCACTTCATCCCCACGCTGACAATGGACGAGCAGAGCTAAGAGGTTGCCCATCGTTCCGGACGGCACGAAGATCGCGGCTTCCTTGCCGAGCATTTCTGCAGCAAGTTCCTCCAGCCGTTTGACCGTAGGATCATCTCGATAGACATCATCACCCACCTCTGCTTCTGCCATGGCTTCGCGCATTTCGGGGGTTGGCTGGGTTACTGTATCGGAACGAAGGTCGATGTACTGCATGTGTTTCTCCTCAAGAGACATTTTCTTTTACAACGATTATGTTGGATTGCAGATCGAATACGACATAGGATGGTAATCCGAGTTCTTTCCATAATGAAAATTCAGGCAAACCCGTAAGACGGGATACAAACAAGGTTATAACGGAGCCATGTGCCACGATGACAATCGTTCGATCCCCATAGTTGTTCCGCACCGAAGCTACGGCACGACGAAAACGATCAAGAGCTTGGTCGGCAGTTTCGCTACCGAATATCAACTCATCCGGCTTTTTGAAAAACTCACGAATATTC
>DATHUN010000578.1:0-12337 GCA_035462205.1 Anaerolineales bacterium | reverse complement strand
CCCCACATTATTGTTTCCCCATTAATTCATCATATTTCTTCCGCACCTCGCGTATGTCTTCCCACATTAACGCCTTAGTGGATCCGGGGTCGCGCGAGGGGTTGCGTAACAAATAGGAGGGGTGAAAGATTGGCATGATCCAGCGTCCCTGCGATTCAGTCCATTTGCCGCGCAGGCTGGTAATGCCCGTCTTGCGTAAGACAGATTGGGAGGCAACATTTCCCGTCAACAAAATCACGTGCGGATCGATCAGCCGGATGAATTCAAATACAAACGGGCGATAATAATCGATCTCGGCATCGGTGGGTTTGCGGAACGCCTTGCCATCTTCGCCGGGCGGCATGCGAAACACCGAGTTGGTGATGTACACATCCTGTTCGGGATCAAAGTGCCCCGATTCCAAAACCTTATCGAGCATTTGTCCGGCGCGCCCGACGAAGGGTTTGCCGCGAATATTTTCTTCGGGTCCCGGTGCTTCGCCGATGATCAACAGTTTCGCTTTGGGGTTGCCGCGGCTGATGACGACATTTGTCCCGGCGTTGACAAGCGGATCGTCCGTCATGCCCTGCAAGGCAGCGATCAGGTCTGCGAGAGATGCAAACGTACCCAAATCGGTTTTTGGGTTGTTATTGGAGACCGGGTTCGGCTCGGGTTCCTGTTCCGAATTGAACATATCAAGTTGAGGCATAAAGCTCTCCTTGTATTGGTACCTGTATCCGAATTTTACCTCTGTATGTCTTTATAATTCAACTACCCCAGGTTGACAGATTCAAATTGTCGCCTATCGTATCTGGCTTTTCCGCCCGCGCCACTACAGTAGCACCAGGCCTGATTTATCCGTTCGGATGCACGAGCACTTTTTTCACGGCCGGGTCGCGGCTTTCGATCAGCTCCAGCGCGTGCGGCATGTCTTCCAAAGGCAAATGATGGGAGATCAGAGAGCCGACTTGAATCTGACCAGATTGCAATAGCCCGACCGCCTGAAACGAATTCCGTACGGATGTGAATGAAGACAGGATCTTCAAGCCTTTCTGGAAAATTTTGAATCCTTCGAATTCCAAAGTCCGGCCGGAGGGTGGCACGCCAAACAAGAGTACAGTTCCTCCCTTGCGCACAAAATCGATCGTCCGGTTCATGACCGGGATTGCACCGGTCGCATCGATCACGACGTCATAATAATCTGTTTGCATATCGTCCATATTGTGGAGGACCCTGTCCGCTCCCAATTGCAATGCCAGGTCGGCGCGACCAGGATTGCTTTCCATCACGGTGATATGCGCGGCGCCCTGCAAGCGCGCCATCTGCAGCATCAAGCATCCAATGGGACCCGCGCCTAAAATGGCGACATGATCAGCCATGTCGATGTTTGTCCGTTCGATGCCATGTACCACGCAGGAGAGCGGCTCCATAAACGCGCCGTGCTCGAAGGGCAGGTCGCCGATGCTGAAAGCAGCTTTTTCGGGGACTAGCACATACTCCTCCATTCCGCCGGGAAGAGTCACCCCGATTGCCTGCCAGTTGACGCAAAAGTTCTGGCGGTTATTCAAACAGTGCACACAATTATCACAGGCAATATTCGGTTCTATCGCCACCCGGTCTCCAGCCTGGAAACGGGTCACCTGGCTGCCGACAGAGGTCACCACACCCGAGAACTCATGTCCCGGAATGACCGGATACTTGCCCATATATTCCCCGCGATAGATGTGCAGATCGGTTCCGCAAATCCCGCTTGCCATTACTTGAATCATCAATTGTCCCGGTCCCGGCTCAGGGAAATCCATATTCGCCAGAGATATTTCATTTGGTCTTGGGATGACAACGCTTTTCATAAAATTTTCCTTCGTTAGGAGAGGATACTGGAACCATTTAATCTTGTTGCATGAGTACTGTGATAAACGAAGAAACTGTTTCATGCAACGGGTTGCAATGGCAAATTCAGCATTTGATACAGCCGCTTGAGGCAGCACAACACCGAAAGCGGTTTTATAATTCGTCCATGGCAGTGCCCGTCTTAGCCACAAAGCTTTATATTCCCCCGTCCCGTCCGAAAGTGGTCACCCGTTCCCATTTGATCGAGCGGTTGAATGAGGGGTTGCGTCACATGCCTGGTGTGACCCTCATTTCTGCCCCGGCCGGCTTTGGGAAAACGACGCTGGTCAGCGAATGGGTCACGGATTGTCAGCGGCCCGCTGCCTGGCTGTCGCTGGATGAAGGGGACAACGATGCGGCGCGCTTTCTAACGTATCTCATTGCTGCGCTGCAGACCATTTCACCAAATCTGGGGGGACAAATTTTGGGCCTGCTCCAAACTCCACAGCCACCGCCGCCTGAAGCTATTTGGACAGACCTGCTCAATGAAATCTCCACGATCCCCGAAAGTTTCCTTCTGGTTCTGGATGATTACCACATGATCGACGCCAAAGCGGTCGATCGGGTGCTCAACTTTCTACTTGAGCACCAGCCGCCGCAAATGCACATTGTTATCGCTACCCGTGAGGATCCGGATCTGCCGCTCGCCCGCTTACGCGCACGGGGCCAGCTGACCGAGCTGCGCGCCGCCGACTTGCGTTTCACGCTACCGGAGGCGGCCGAGTTCCTTAACCGGGTGATGGGACTCAAGCTCTCGGCGGAAATGATCGCCGCGCTGGAAACCCGCACCGAAGGCTGGATCGCAGGCTTGCAGCTGGCGGCCCTGTCCATGCAGGGACAGCAAGATATCACCAGCTTCATTCAATCATTCACTGGCAGTCATCACTTTGTGATGGACTATCTGATGGAAGAAGTTCTGCAGCAACAATCTGAAAGCGTTCAGATGTTCCTACTGTACACGTCCATCCTTGAGCGGTTGTGCAGTCCTTTGTGCGATGCCGTTCTTGGTTCCTCTTCTGGTTTCGGGCAGGAAACCCTCCAATATTTGGAACACACGAACTTATTTATCGTGCCTCTCGATCATGAGCGGCGCTGGTATCGCTATCACCATCTCTTCGCGGACCTGCTGCGGCAGCGACTTCCCCAGAGCATCGCCGCGACGACAGTGGAGGCGGAACAGCGCGTGTGCGAATTGCACGTCCGTGCCAGCCAGTGGTACGAAGACAATGGCTTACAGTTGGAAGCGTTTCAACATGCCGCCGCCGCCAAGGATATCGAGCGTGCCGAGCGGCTGGCACAGGGCAAGGGCATTCCACTTCATTTTAGCGGCGGAGTGACCCCTATCCTGAATTGGCTTGAGTCGCTCCCAAAGGAGGTGTTGGATGCCAGACCCTCCTTATGGTGGCGACATGCTTCCTTGTTGCTGATCAACGGTCAAACGGCCGGTGTGGCAGAGAAGCTGCAAGCAGCCGAAGTCGCTTTAGCTGCGAAATTACAGGGCGCCAGTCCCGATGCAGAAACCCGTAACCTCATTGGGCAAATTGCCGCCGCCAAAGCAACCTTGGCTCTCACCCGTTATGACATAGAAACTATGCTCGTCCAGTCGCGCCGCGCTCTGGAATATCTGGATCCCAACAATCTATCCACTCGTGCCAGCGCGAACTGGACCATGGGATTCGCATACGCTCTTCAAGGAGACCGGACTGCCGCCCGCCGCACATTTATGGAGGCTATCTCCATCAGCCAGTCCTCCGGCGCAATGTTCACGTTGATATTGGCGACGATTGGATTGGCAAATATTCAGGAACTGGATAATGAGCTTTATCAAGCGGCGGAAACCTGTCAACGCATCCTGGAATGGGTGGGAGATAAGCCGCAGCAGATTATCGGCGAGGTACATCTTTGCTTGGCGCGCATTTTCTACGAATGGAATGATCTGGATGCCGCCGAGCAATACGCTCGTCAAAGCCTTATCCTAACTCGGCAGTATGAAAACGTCATCGATCGCTATATTTTCGGGGAAATCTTTCTTGCCCGCTTAGAACTCGCACGCGGAGATGTAAACGCTGCATCTGCTCAGTTGGCGAAGGTCGATCAATCTGTGCGCCAGCGAAATTTTATGCATCGCCTACCGGACGTCGCCGCCGCGCAAGTGCTGACATTGCTGCGCCAGGACAATCCCACGGTAGCTGCTCAAGTCGCTCAAGCACACAACCTCCCAATCAGCCAGGCGCGAGTCTATCTGGCACAGGGAGATACATCGGCAGCACTAAATATACTTAACGCCTACCAGCAGCAGGTGCAAGCAAAAGGTTGGCAGGACGAGCAGTTGAAAGTCAGGGTGCTGCAAGCCGTTGCTCATCATATGGGCGGGGAGCGAGATCAAGCTTTGCAGCGGCTCGGGGAGGCATTGATGCAGGCAGAACGAGGTGGTTTCATTCGTCTGTTCTTGGACGAAGGACTGCCTATGGCGCAGCTCCTCTCGGAAGCGGCGGCGCAGGGAATCATGCCAGACTACATCGCGAAACTATTGGCTGCTTTTGAAGCAGAACCGGGAAAGGATACAGATCGCGCCGCGCCCGCCGCCCAGTCTCTGGTCGAGCCGTTGAGCCAGCGCGAGCTGGAAGTATTACAGCTTATCGCCCAGGGACTCTCGAATCGGGAAATCAGCGCGCGACTCTTCCTCGCTCTGGATACGGTCAAAGGCCACAACCGCAGGATTTATGATAAGCTCCAGGTCCAGCGCCGGACAGAAGCGGTTGCCCGCGCCCGTGGGTTGGGTTTGCTGTAGATGGAAGACTCGTTGACAGTGGGGAATTAGAAGGCAGTTTTTCTACAACGTCAAACAACACTAGAAATAACACTTTCGTGTCTATGGGGAGTGCCTGAACATAGATATAGTGTCTGCATGCTAAGCGAAGAGCAGCAAGACACAAACCTCTCTGACAAACTCAACCCCAAAATGGACCAGGATACCTCTAGGAACTATCAAATCAAGATTGAAGGCCATCTGGGCCCGCAATGGACGGATTGGTTCGGAGGCTTGACCATCACCCTGGAAGATAACGGCAATACGCTCTTAACTGGTCCCGTAGTCGACCAGGCCGCGTTACATGGATTGCTGAAAAAAGTACGCGACTTAGGAATGCCGTTAGTCTCGGTCATTCCGGTTGAATCCGGTCAGACAAATCTTAGTGAGGAGAATTCGAAATGACAACTGGAGAAATATTAATCTCAACCAAAATACAGAGTCCTGCAGGCAGAACTACACTGCGTACGGCTGCGCTCATCGCAGGGATTGGCTTACTGATCATGGTCGTTGCTGCTCCCTTTGCCGAACTTTTTGTCTTCCCTAAGCTGGTGGTGGCCGGGAATGCAGCGGAAACGACCCAAAATATCCTCGCCAACCAGACTCTTTTCACTGCCGCGATCTTTGGCTATCTGATCACCTTCCTTTGCGATCTTGTCGTCGCTTGGGCGCTATATGTTTTACTGCAACCGGTGAACCAAGAGCTGTCACTGCTGACTGCATGGTTTCGATTGGTGTACACGGTGATCGCCTTGGAGGCGCTCCTGAATCTGGTGACTATATTGCGACTCTTGAATACTGAGAATCCCTTAACCGATTCCCAAGTAATGCTTTCTCTCAGTGCTTTTCGAACTCATTGGTATTTTGGCTTGCTTTTTTTTGGCATTCATCTTGTGCTGTTGGGATATTTAGTTCTTAAATCAAACTACATTCCAAGAATTTTAGGGATCCTGTTGATGATTGCTGGTTTGGGATACTTGCTGAGTAATTTACAACCTTTCCTGTTTCCGAACGTCAACCTTGATTTTGCCGAGTATACATTCTATGGAGAGTTAATTTTCATGTTGTGGCTGCTCCTGCGCGGTGCAAGGATTCAGGAATCAAATTAAGAGAGCATAGGGTTTCAAATCCGGATCGTATAGATTTTCTGGAAAGCAAAAGAAGTACATCGCATGACAAATCGTACCCTTGAAACATCCCCGCTGGTTCGGGCAAGAGTCGCAGGTTCTTTGTATTTGTTTGCGAATCTATTCGCTCCGTTTACCCTCCTTTATCTTCCCTCCCGATTTATTGTGCGCGGCGATGCGGCAGCAACAGCCAGTAACATCATGGCTTCCAAGATGCTCTTCCGCCTGGATATCGTGGGCAATCTATTCACCTTTATAGCCAACATATTTTTGGCTCTGGCGTTATATCAATTGCTCAAAGTAGTTAACAAGAATACGGCTTCTCTGATGGTCATATTATTCCTGGTCGGCGTCCCGATTGCAATGTTCAACGAGGTTACCCAATTGGCTATCCTGCGACTGTTAAGCGGCGCTGACTACTTGAACGCATACACTGCCGATCAGTTGCAAGCCTTGGTGTATCTGTTACTTGGTTTGCACGACCAGGGACTTCTGATTGCCCATATATTTTTTGGATTATGGCTGTTACCAATGGGTTATCTGGTCTTTAAGTCGCGCTTTATTCCCAAGATTGTGGGAGTGCTATTAGTGATTGCAGGTATCGGCTACGTAGGACAAAGCTTCGCGGCATTTCTCGGTTACAACCTGAATATTATCTTGTTTACAGGTTGGGGCGAACTAGTATTCCTATTATGGCTATTGATTAAAGGTGTAAATGTGGAACAATGGAGAATCAGTGCAACGGCTGCTTCTGACTGATTCAACCGAAAGGAAATTAATGAAAGCAATTCGATTTAACAAATATGGATCCCCGGACGTTCTTGAACTTGTAGAAGTCGAAAAACCTACCCCAAATGAGGAACAAGTCCTGGTCAAAGTTGTTGCGGCATCTGCAAATCCCCTGGACTGGCACCGCATGGAAGGCAAGCCGTTCTTAGCACGTATGGGAGAGGGCCTCCTCAAACCCCAAAACCCAAAGCTCGGCGCCGATATCGCCGGGCGGGTGGAAGCAGTCGGGAAAAATGTCACCGGGTTCAAGCCTGGGGATGAAGTGTTTGGCTCGGTTGGGTCCGGCGGTTTTGCCGAGTATGTATGTGCTCGTGAGAAATTTTTCGCTCGAAAACCTGGCAATTTATCCTTCGAGGCGGCCGCTGCTGCGCCGGTCGTCGGGTTCACGGCCCTCCAGGGCTTGCGCGATATCGGACAGATCCGGGCCGGACAAAAGGTCCTGGTGAACGGAGCATCGGGAGGCGTGGGAACGTTTGCCGTGCAGATCGCCAAATCATATGGGACAGAAGTTACCGGTGTGTGCAGCACAAGAAATCTCGATTTGGTCCGTTCGATTGGCGCGGATCATGTAATCGATTACACGCGCCAGGATTTCACCCGAACCGGAGCGCGTTACGATCTGATTTATTGTGCAATCGGAAATCGCTCCGCCCTCGATTACCGGCGCGCCCTGACGCCGCAGGGAATTTGCGTCGTTGCCGGGTTTACGTCCCTGCCACGTTTATTCGGGAATATGATTTTGGGACAGATCGTATCGAGAGGTGGAGAAAAGAAGGTCATGGGGATGGGGATGGCCAAGGTAAATAAAGATGATCTAGTCTTACTCAAGGAGCTTCTGGAAGCGGGCAAAATCGTCCCGGTGATCGATAAATCCTACCCACTGCGGGAGACGGCCGAGGCGATCCGCTATCTGGAGCAGGGTCATGCTCGCGGCAAAGTCATCGTCAGAGTGGTAGAGTAGCACAGGGATTTTGCAGAATTTGAAAATTATCGGTGAACGATTTTATTGTATGAAAAAGATCAAAACCATATCATCCTGGGGCTGCGCATGAAAGCGATACTTTATTACAAATATGGTTCTCCTGAAGTCCTTCGAATGGAAGATATGGAAATACCAACTCCGATGGACGATCAGATCCTGGTCAAGGTGCATGCGGTCTCTCTCAATCGATCGGACTGGGAAGGGCTGATCGGCAAACCTTTGTATGTCCGTATGGCAGGGTTTCGAAAACCAAATTACCCGATCCTTGGCTCCGACGTTGCCGGCGTTGTAGAACGGGTTGGTAAGAACAATAATCAATTTCGAGTCGGCGAGCAGGTCTTTGGCGAGATGTGGAACTATCATGGTGGCTTTGCCGAGTATGTATGCACGCAGGGTCGGGCTTGGGCACACAAGCCAGCCGGGTTGACGTTCGAGCAGGCCGCCGCCATCCCGCAAGCGGGCGTAATTGCCCTACAGGGAATCTACACCAAGGGACAGGTCCAGCCGGGACAAAAAGTCCTCATCAACGGTGCCGGCGGTGGTGGTGGCTCGTTTGCCATCCAGCTTGCCAAACTTTACGGGGCAGAAGTCACCGGCGTGGATAACACCCACAAGCTAGAGTTTATGCGCTCGCTTGGTGCAGACCACGTCATCGATTACACCCGTCAAGACTTTACCCGGAATGCAAAACAGTATGATTTGATCCTGGATTTGATTGCCCACCGTTCGGCGTTCGCTTATCGGCGTGCAATCAAGCCAGGTGGAACATACTTTGCAGTTGGCGGTTCGCTGGTTACATTTTTTCAGATCCTGCTCCTGGGACCCTGGATAAAAAGATCCACGCGTAAGAGCATCCGCATCCTGGCAGTGCAGCGCAATCAAAAAGATCTGCTTGCTGTCACCGAGCTGTGCGAGTCCGGAAAAATTATCCCTGTAATCGATAGAACGTACCGATTGCCTGAAGTTCCCGAAGCGCTGCGCTATTTAGGAGAAGGATACGCTAAGGGAAAAGTCGTCATCAGTATGGAAAAGGGCGTGTGATTCATGAAAGCGATCGTGTGGACAAAATATGGCTCTATCGATGGTCTTCAGCTTCGAGAAATCGCAGAGCCCACTCCGAAGGAAAATGAAATCCTGGTCAAAGTGCACGCGGCAACTGCTTCCACAGCAGATACAGAGTTCCGCCGGCTCAAACTACCGTTCTTGTTTTCGATTCCCATAAGGCTTTATCTTGGCCTCACCAAACCTACTCGAATCAAAATTCTGGGAACCGAGTTCGCCGGAGAGGTAGTGGCTATCGGTAAAAATGTTACCCAATACCAACCGGGCGACCAGATTTTTGGCTATACCGGTCTCGGGATGGGAACGTATTCCGAATACATGTGCCTGACCGAAAAACCGTCCTTGATGGCCAGTGTCTTTGCAGCGAAACCGGTCAATGTGACCTATGAGCAGGCAGCCGCCCTTCCGTTTGGCGGACTCGAAGCACTGCATGCTTTTCGGCAGGCAAACATCCAGCCAGGGCAAAAGGTTTTGATTGTCGGGGCGGGTGGTAGCATCGGCACTTCGGCCCTGCAGCTTGCGAAACATTATGGAGCGGAAGTGACGGGTGTAGATAAAGCAGGAAAGCTGGACATGCTCCGCTCGCTTGGCGCAGACCATGTCATCGATTACGCCCGGGAAGATTTCACCAAGCGCGGGCAAACGTATGACGTCATATTCGACACGATTGGCAAGAGCCCGTTTTCAGGAAGTCTGAGATCGCTGAAGGAAAATGGAGTCTATTTGAACGCTAACCCCGGATTGTTCAGCAGACTTCGAAGGAGATGGATCTCAAACAAAAGTAGCAAGCGCATCATTCCCTGGACCGGAGGCTATTCCGTCAAGAATCTGCTTACGCTCAAAGGGCTGGTCGAGGCGGGAGCGATCAAGCCCGTGATCGACCGACGCTATCCGTTGGAACAGATTCGTGAAGCCCATCGGTATGTGGAAAGCGGGGACAAAAAGGGCAACGTGGTCATCACTATGGAACAAAATAATAAGACCTAGCAATTGGAGAAAAATGAATGAAAGCAATCGTCCATCACAAATATGGCTCACCCGATGTCCTCGAGATTGCAGAGGTGGAAAAGCCGGTCTGCATGGAGGATGAAGTGCTGGTGCGCGTCCGAGCGGCTTCGGTCAACCCCTCACAGTGGTATGCCATGATGGGCTTATTCATCGGACGCATGCAAATGGGATGGCTTAAGCCAAAAGACCCAAGATTAGGATCCGATTTCGCCGGCGTAGTTGAGGCAGTTGGAACGAGCGTCATGGATTTCAAAAAGGGAGATGAAGTTTATGGCGGGAGATCTGGCGCGTTTGCCGAGTATATCAGTGTGAGCAAGGGGGTCGGCCTCAAACCCGTGAACCTAACGTTTGAGGAAGCCGCTGCTGTTCCTACTGCGGCACTCACAGCGTTGCAGGGTCTTCGCGACCATGGCCATCTCCAGCCTGGACAAAAGGTACTGATCAACGGTGCCGCGGGAGGCGTAGGTACATTCGCCGTGCAAATTGCCAAAGTGTTCGGTGCGCACGTCACAGGCGTGTGCAGCACAAGGAACGTGGAGCTCGTCCGATCACTCGGCGCGGACCAGGTCATCGACTACACAAAGGAGGACTTTACCCGCAACGGGCAGCGTTATGATCTGTTCTTTGACGTTGCCGGCAGCCGCGCCTGGTCCGAGTGCAAGCGCATCTTGACCCCGAATGCGACCTTTGTCATCGTCGGAGGACCGAAGACCAATCGCATCATCGGACCTTTGAGTCACGTTCTACAGATACGTTTGGCATCCATGCGCGCCAGTCAGAAAGCAGTTTTCTTTGTGGCAAGTTTTAAGTGCGAGGATCTTGAGGCATTGAAAACATTAATCGAGTCCGGAAAGGTCAAACCCGTCGTCGACCGAGTGTATCCGATGAGCCAGACCGCCGAGGCAATGCGTTACCTGGGCACAGGTCACGCACCAGGCAAGATCGTCGTTACAATGGAAAAGTGATGTAAGCATTTTGAGCTACTCGCTCATCATGGGACGATGGCATTCACCGAGTGTAGTAATGTATAGATTTTCATACGAAGAAAGATGTACCATCAGTCGTTATCTAACCTGGTTAATTACGAATATTCCCGATCACTTTATGAACTTGGTTGTCTGCACGCAATTGCCTTCGGAAGGGCCGAGGAACTTACTGAAAATGCATTGAGGCGCTTTAAAGTGAGGAATATCAGAAAAGTTACCTGGCTGAAGACAGCGTATCCTCTCTTGAAATAAAAAAGTATCTTTCTGCCCATGAATTGACTTTTGAAGAATCGTTTGTCCTTGAGATGGCAGGTGAATTGACTCTATTGCCCGACGATCTTGCAGCGCCTAGTGGTTTAGAGATCGTTCGCGTTGAAAATGAAGAATCCCTGCGAAAGTGGATCCATGTAGCAAGTACTGGATTTGGAGTCCCTCAGGAATTTGGAGGCGCCTGGTATGATTTCTTTGAAGCTGCTGTATTTAATGCACCTTTCCAAAATTACCTGGCATTATTAAGTGGCCAGCCGGTCGCCACATCGCAATTATTCACCTCTGCAGGCGTTGCAGGCATCTACAATGTAACCTGTCTCCCGAATGCCCGAAACCAGGGAATTGGAGCAAGTATTGCACGAGCTCCCATGATGGATGCGCGTGCGATGGGATACCGAATCGGTATTCTGCAGGCTTCCGAGCTTGGATACAGAGTATATCGTCGCCTTGGATTTCAAGATTACGGCAAACTCAGCGTTTATCTCTGGGAAAATGAAGGATAGCAGTTGTAAGGAACTTTTCATAAGCGTATATCCCTGACTTTACAGTATAGAGCTTTATAGGAGAAACGAACCTGACGGCGGCTATCAGGCGGGCGGTATGCCGAGACAATTTTCCAGATACGCAATAAACCAGGTGGCGAACGTTAAGGTAACGCCGGGACGCGCACCGAACATGAATTTGCGCTCGGCCATATCCAGCGGGAATGCATCCATGACGGCGACACCACCGTTCCGATCTGCGCGCTGCAACGGCGGCTAGCAATACATTCAGCTTACTGCTGAAATCAGCTTCGGCCCTGTTGCTTAGCTGTATCATTTAGAAATGTTGTACAATAAAATCCAGATACGCGTGATCCGATTTCGGAGAGTGTATGTCACCCAGCTTGGCTGATCGCCTGACACAGGCACGTCACAACCGTTTTGTTGGACGCGAAGGAGAGCTCTCGGTTTTCGAGACAGCTCTCCGTGCAGAAATCCTCCCGTTTTATATCTTCCATATTTTTGGTCCTGGCGGCGTGGGAAAAACCACCTTGCTCCAGGAATTCGCACTTCTGAGTGAGCGCCATGGCGCGCGAGCCATTTATCTGGATGCACGTCACATCGACCCTTCGCCAGATGCGTTTATTAAATCCTTGGGCGCCTTGCTCGGACAGAATAACAGCGATTCCATACCGGGCCTGTTGGATGCCTCAGCGCAACGGACCGTGATCCTGATCGATACATATGAGGCGCTCACTCCTCTCGATAGTTGGCTGCGCACAACCTTCCTGCCTCAACTTCCTGATGCGGTTTTGACTGTCTTAGCCGGGCGCAACTCGCCGAACGCCGCCTGGCTGGGGGATAGTGGATGGCAGGATCTTATCCGTATCATTTCACTTCGGAATTTAAGCCCAGACGAGGGACGTGCCTTCATTAATAAACGTGGACTCCCC
>DATHUN010000577.1:0-3336 GCA_035462205.1 Anaerolineales bacterium | reverse complement strand
TATTCTCTCAGCCTTGGCGATGGTATCACAGCAGCCCTGCCATCAACGGAAATCGAGGAAAAGTTTCTAAAATCTTTCACCGCTGCGGGTCAGCGGAAAGATATGGCGGTGTTCACCCGCCCCGAATCGGAGGGCCGGCTGTATTGTGAAATCATGGCGTACTTTTCGCCGGCGGCGCGCGAGGTGGCACTTGCCTTCGATGCCGAGCCATGCGGCAAACCGGCGCGTGCTGGTCTTAATCTGCTGGCAGGCGATCCGGATGCATGGTCAGTCCTGTTCCCCGAAAGCAGCGGATCGTAACATTCAAGTTGGATGATGCTCTCCCGTAGGGCTAGTTACGAAATTTTACTATTCTGAAATGCCAATGGGGAATGATACTGCGGTGACCCAACGCCAGCGTCTTGGATGGTTCCTGTTAGTTATACTACTGCTGCTACGAATCCCCTACACAATCGCTATCATTTACATTCTGCCCATTGAAAATCAAAATGGCGCTGCCGTTTACGAGCTGGGCACCTATCTGCTTATGGCACTCTTGATCTGGTGGGAACGTGAGCAGCTGAATGAATTTCATCTGGATTCATCTGCGCTATTCCTTATTATTTGCTTCAGGCCACTACAAACATTGATCCTGAGCTATTGGCACGTGGATTCACCTTTGGCTTTTCCGCGTCCTCTAGGATTAGCGCTCTGGGTGATCTCTATCGGATTATTGACGGCGCTCATTCGCAGCGGATTTACGCCCAGCCGATTCAGTTATCGCGCCTCTCTCTGGCTCTTCATTGGATTGCTAGCCGGGGCTGGCCTGTCCATCACCGAAGAAAGGCAGTCATTTTGGTCGACGCTGAATCATGGTGATAGTTCACAGGCGGGACTGACACCTGTGCTTTTCTCCACCACTCTCAATCTTTTATATCATTTGGGATTCGCGCCCATCAACGAAGAGCCATTGTTTCGCGGGTTTTTGTGGGGTTATCTGCGCCAGCTGAAATGGAAGGAAATCGTGATATGGCTCTTTCAGGCCGTCCTCTTTACCTCTGCACATCTTTATCTTATAGAACAATTTCCCTGGATGTTCTGGGTGTTCGTGCCCCTGGCTGGGCTGCTCTTCGGTTTATTGACCTGGCGCTGCCGTTCTATCGCTCCGGCCATGCTAGCCCATGCACTGGTAAACGGTTCCGTTTACCTTCTGATCGCGGTGCTTATTCTTCAAATTCTGAAGTGACCGCTTGCTTTATTAGAAATCACGCCGAGATCCGAACGCACTCCCAAGTTAGTGTAGAATTAATAAAGTTATCGAGATAGTCTTTCAGAAACCACGGGGGCTGATGCCTATGTTGCACTGTAAAGGAGCGCGCCAAATGGAACGCGATTTACTGATCATGATCTACGGGGCAATTATGGGAGTCGTCGGAAGCATTCTCACCTCGGTTGTCACCGCCATCTTTCATTTTTGGCTCGACCGGCGCGAATACGAGCGCAGGAAGCTGGAAGAGCAACACCAGCCGCTGCGCCAGATTTATTTGCCAACTGAGGAAGAAGTGATCAGCATCAATGCAGAATATCGAAACGAGCAACCACCCGAGGCGGCGCGCACTGCAGCGGAAGCGGGCTCGCTCGTGATTTCGGTAATTCTGAGCAGCGCGGCGGTCTATCAAACACGCGATCCCCTGTTGGGATTTTCATTCGGCGCCTGTCTCGGCTTTCTAGTCACCCGGCGGATTACGAACGCCATCAAGATGGGGGTTCGATCCTGAGTATGGAAGAAAAAGAAACGCAACGCAGTCTCGCGACCTGGTCTATCCTCCTGTTTGGACTATCGCTGGTATGCTGGCTGGCACTCACTTTATTTGAATCGCTGCTGGTCGGAACCTCGCTGGTTGCCCAACGAGCAATCACGTTCGTGTTATTGGTTCTTCCCGGGACCATCGGCGTCCTCTTGGGAATCATGAGCTTGGTGCGCAAAGAGGGAAAAGCCTGGCTGGCAATTCTCAGCATTGTCCTCAATACCGTTTTCGCACTCTTTAATTTCATGATCGTCTTGTTTGCCGGCTAACGATTGAACTGAATCGCCGGGGCTCTATGTAAATAAGGCTCTCTATAAGAGCATTTTAACCAGCAAGCCCAATAACCCGGCGCAAACCACTATCACGGCGACCGCAGTTTTTGCCTTCCATTGATAGACTGCGATCAGAGAAAGGATAAAAATAAGCACCGCCGGGATGTCAGGCAGCCCGACCTGTAGCAGCTCCAAAGCCGTTGCCGCGATCAAGCCAACGACGGCGGCCGTCACGCCATCCAGGAATGCGTGCAGTCTTTGATTGTCGACCAGGCGCTCAAAGAGCTGGTGACCGATCAGCGTGAATCCAAAAGCCGGCAGAAAAATGCCGACGGTGATCATCACCGCGCCCGCCAAACCATGTCCCAGGTAGCCAATGAACGTCGAGAAGATAATCAGCGGTGCGGGCAGAATGCTCGAGAGGGCCAGACCGTCGAGGAATTGCTGATTGGTCATCCACGCGCCGCGAACGACTGCGTCCTGCTGCAGGAATGGGATGACGGTGTAGGCGCCGCCAAAGGTAAGTAGACCGGCACGCAGCCCATAGCCAAACAGCTGAAGGACAGACGGGATACCCAGTGCAAGACCAATTCCAACCATAGGCGGTAGAAGAATATGCAAGGCGGTTGCATTGACTTGCCTGCGTGCCGCTGCGTAGATCAATCCTCCCAGAACAAGCACAATCAAAAAGTTGAAGTTCAGGAATTTGGCGGTAGCGCTCAGGATGGCGATTGCCCACAGCCAGCGATCGTGAAGGGCATGCTCGCCGATGCGATGCACCGCCCGAATGATCAGCCCGCCGATCGACGCCTGAAATCCATAAAAGATTGCCGCGAACACCGGTGACGTAATTCCATAGGTCACATAAAACCAGGAGAGCGCCAGCATGAAGAGAAAACCGGGCAGCATGAATCCCAGCCCGGCAAGAATTGCGCCCAGGCGCCCAGCGGAAAGCATACCGAAGTAGACGCATAATTCATGCGCCTCGGGACCCGGCAAGACCTGGTACACCGCCAGGACGCGGTTGAAGCGCTCGTTGGTGACCCAGTGCTCCTCATCTACCAATTCCTGGCGGATCATGGCGATTTGCGCCACGGGTCCGCCCCAGGCGAGCAAGCCAAACTTCAGGAAGCGCAGAAAGATGTGCCCGTACGATTCTTGTGGAACCCTGACCGCCTGTTCGTCGATCATGAACGTTGCCTCACAGCTTCGTAGATGATCAACGCTGTGGCAATCGACACGTTCAAGGAGTTGACTTTCCCCATCATCGGAATTTT